>CALGJW010000476.1 GCA_937930025.1 uncultured Saprospiraceae bacterium
AGAAAATCAAACCATCATCATTCAATCAGGAAAAATTCTTAAGGTTTCTCCAACCAAAGACCTGCTTCTATCCAAGGAGAATACCATTGTCGATGGAACAGGAAAATTCATCATTCCTGGCTTATGGGATGCTCATATTCATTTTGCTTTTCTGACAGAATTGGCTCCTTCTATGTTTGATTTATTTCTAGTGAATGGTGTTACTAGTGTAAGAGATACTGGAGGAGAAATAGGCTTTGTAAAAAAATGGAAAGATAAATCTTTAGCAGATCCGCTGAATACTCCTAGAGTGATGATAGCAGGACCATTGTTAGATGGTATGCCAAACGTTTATGATGGAAGTGGGCCAGCTGTTCCTCCCCTCTCTGTCGGTCTGGCTTCCGTAGAAGATGTAATCAACAAAATAAATGAACTGGAAAGCCTTGATGTAGATTTCTTAAAATCCTATGAGATGCTAAGCCCCGATCAATTTAAGAAGTTAAACCAACTTGCCAAAGAAAAGGGATTTAAGGTCACGGGTCATGTGCCCTTAAGCATGGATGTAATCAGTGCATCAAATGCTGGACTAAACAGCATGGAACACATGCGTAATTTGGAACTTTCTTGTGCTTCCAACTCCGATGAATTATTGCAGCAACGAAAAACACTTTTAGAAGCGGGCAAAAAAGACAAGGGATCCGCCTTGCGTTCTAGGATTCATCAAATGCAAAGAAAAACTGCTGTTGAAAATTATGACGAAACCCAAGCCCAAAAAGTTTTAGCGGTTCTTGCAAAAAATCAAACTTGGCAAATCCCTACATTAACTTTAAACACAAGCTCAGCTACCAGATATTACACCTCTCCTGAATGGCAAGAAAGCTTTAGCCTTCTACCAGATTCAACCGAACAAAAATGGAAGAAATACATTGATGAAATCGCTCTTACCGAAATTGATCCTTTCAGAAAGGAATACTCAAAATGGATGTTTGAAATGACAGGGAAAGTTCATGCGGCTGGCATCGACATTATGGCCGGCACGGATTGTCCAATCTCCTTTTTGACACCAGGAAGAAGTTTGCACCAAGAGTTACTCGTTTTGGTTGACGCTGGATTAACTCCACTTGAAGCCATTAAAACCGCAACAATAAATCCTGCCAAATACTTCAACATGGAAGATGAGTTGGGTCGTATTAAAAGTGGCATGTGGGCTGACCTCTTGATTTTAAATTCCAACCCCTTGGATGATATAAATAACACCAGAAAAATTCATGGAGTGATCAAACAAGGTAATTACATGGACCGAAGTAAATTGGATGAAATGATGACAAAATTGAGTGCTAACTAATCGAGGTATCCATCGATTGGAGAAAGGGAAAAGTGCAAAACCAACATTAATTGCTTATACAGTAGTTGGGCATAATATATCGACACTTATGAAGAAGCTATTCTTTGGAAAAAGAAAATAGAAAGAATGAATAAGCCGGATACTATCTCAAAACTCTTCGCTCTTGGTTCAGTGATGTTTCTGATATTAGCTATCCTAACCGCTACTTTTCTTGGCAATTCAGCAATAGACATTCAATTGCATGATACCTACTTTGTCATTGCACTATTCCACCTCATACTTCTAATTACTATTCTAATGGGCATCTATGCTTTGGCGTACTTTTTTATTCCGAAAATTATAAAAAGAAAACTAAGCAAGACCCTAGGTCAAATTCATTTTTGGGTGACCACTATTGGATTGATTATTTTGATAGGGTCATCGCAATATCTTGGTTTTCCAGGGATACCAAATCGCTATTATGAATTTGATGCTTTCGATACTCAACTAGACGTTGGATGGATGAATGAATTCTTCATCTTTGTTATTATAATTATGATATTAGCACAATTGATTTTTTTTATTAATCTCATTTATAGCTTGACAAAACCTATAACTAAGGAATAAGAAACAAGCTTTCCCTTCTACCCGATGGCATTTCTGCCCCATGGGCAAATCCTAAGAATTCAGGACTAACTCCCTTACCCAATACTTCACAAACCAATCAAAGATTTATATAAGTTGAACCTAAGCTTTCTATGATTTGGTGAGCCAATGCTTTAAATTTAAAGTCAATTATATTTTCTGTCGTCAAATCAATCATAAATAAGGCCAATGAAGTTTTTTGCATTCTTTCTATTGCTTTTTCCTTGTCTTCTAATGGCTCAATTTCCAACAATCCCCATTGATTTCGAATCCACTGCCAACAACTACACTTTTTATGCCTTTGGGGGTGTTGATGCTACTGGACCTATTGCTAATCCAGCAACATCAGGCATAAATGCTAGTTTGAATGTTCTTCAACTAACAAAAACCACTGGGGCCGAAATTTGGGCAGGCGTTGCTCTGCCACTGGCAGCAATAGTAGATTTTTCTAATGGAAATATATTACAAATGAAAGTGTATTCTCCACGTGCCAATGTTCCGATTTTATTAAAAATAGAAGACACAAACTCACCTCCCGATGGAGATGGGAATCCATCAATTTCTGCCGAAGTAGTCTTCAATACTACAGGAATAAATACTTGGGAGGTATTGAATTTTGACATGACCCTTGATGCTACCTTTAATCCAAATAACGCATACAATCAGATTGTGCTTTTTCCTGACTTTGGATCTGTTGGATTGAACGAGGTGTTCTATCTGGATGATATAGAATATTTTGTACCAATGATGGAGGAGAATCTCTGTGTTGACACAATACACATTGGTAACTATATGCACACGCTGGATAGCACAGCATTGGTGGAGCACGTAGTGACTTCTAGTGGGATTGTTTCCAATGGAAGTGAGGTCTTTTATAATGCTGGAAGTACTATTTGCCTTGAGCCAAATTTTACTGTAAATATAGGGAGCACATTTGAAGCGGCCATTGACGGATGTTGTGATACGCAGACCTGGTACCAGGACGTAGATGGAGATGGCGAAGGTAATCCTTATATAACATTAGATGCCTGCACACAGCCAGTTGGATATGTTGAGACTCCCCGATTTAATGTTGGTTATTCAACGCCTTTAAGCTATCCTGGTTATAACTTGGTTTGGGCTGATGAATTTGATAATAATATTTTGGATCCTAATACTTGGGTTCATGATTTAGGTGACGGTTGCCCAAATGTTTGCGGTTGGGGAAACAATGAAGCTATTTGGTATCAAACACCAAATGCAACAGTTGCGGATGACTTTTTGACCATCGAAGCGAAAGAAGAAGCGGTAAATGGATACAGTCATACTTCCTCTCGAATCAAGACCCAGGGAAATGAAAGTTTTCAATATGGTCGCATTGATGTAAGAGCAAAACTTCCATACAGTCAAGGCTTGTGGCCTGCAATCTGGATGTTGGGAGATAACATCTCTACTGTAGGATGGCCTTCATGTGGTGAAATTGACATCATGGAATTGATAGGAGGAGCCAATAATGATTCCGTATCACATGGTACTGGACATTGGAATGACAATGGGCATACTTACTTAGGAGGAAGTTACTCCTTGGGTAGTGGAATCTTCGCGGATCAGTTTCACGTTTTTTCTATTATCTGGAATGCTAGCACAATTCAATGGTTTGTAGATGATACTTTGTTTTACACCTTAGACATTTCCGGTCCAGCACAAACAGAATTTCATGATCCTTTCTTCTTTATTTTAAATGTCTCAGTGGGAGGTAACTGGCCGGGTTATCCAGATGCTTCTTCCGTTTTTCCGCAGACTATGGAAGTAGATTACATTAGAGTTTTCCAATAAAAAAAATGCGAGTGCAACCATAAGTTACACTCGCACTAACTAACATTGTTTTATTTTATCGCCTATCAAATTTATAGACAGATTGGATTAATTTTTATCCTGAGATTCAGTTCCGCTATCATCCATCTTTAATTCAGCATCAGGGTTTTCTTCTAAAGTTACATCAACACATCCTGCAATAATTGCATCGAAAATTGCTCCTAGGATTGTTTCAAATCCAGGCAACAAATTAATTTCAATAGCAGAATTGTATTCCACATCTGCAGTAGCATCAATCAATTGATCGGAGTCTAGAATTCCATTGGTTGCATATAAGATCATATCGCTTTCAGTACCTGTCAATTGATTTGCGCCTGCATAATCTGGCGGACAAGGATCAAAACAAGTTGTGCAGTCATCGCAAGATGAAAAGCATACAGAACCAATCGTTTCATCCATTCCATTCACGATGTGCTGACGATCATTATACATTCCAACACCACACGGTACAAGAGGATCTTCAAACCCAGCGCCACCACAATTACCCGTATTGGCATCTGCTGGAGTAGCTATGTAGTATTTATATACTATGGCAGTTCCATCATCATACGTATTGGTTAATTCAAAAACATTATCTCCGTCTGGATCCAACATCATCTCACCACAATTTGGATAAGCCGGACCTCCTGCTACAAAAACAGCTTGAGTTGCAGGATCAAAATTTCCAGCATCAATCTGCTCACACATATTTACTTGAAAAGTAATATCGTATTGAGGAATACAGGCTGGACTTGTGACAAGTCCATCTAAATCACACCCTGCTCCGTCTGAAAGATTCAAGTCGGCATCTGTCCCTTCACTAATTCCTGAGATCGTTATTGTTCCAGCAACCATTAGGTCCGGATCATCTCCACCAATGGTACCCCCAGAGTTAGTGGTTAAAGTATAAGTCCCTCCTCCCGGAGCTGTAGTCTGTGTAAAAGTAAAAGTCGCCTCATAGGTGTCGACTCCACTAGTTAATGCATCACAAGTAGCAGTACCTGCCATTAATTGTAAATCACAAGTACAGGTAGTACAATCATCGCAAGACCCAAAACACACTGATGGTAAGATTTCATCCATTCCGTTTACTATCAGCTCTCTATCCATAAATTGTCCAACACCACAGGGAACCAATGGAGCTTCAAATCCAGCGCCACCACAATTACCCGTATTGGCATCTGCAGGAGTAGCGATGTAGTATTTATATAATATGCTTGCTCCGTCATCAAAAGAACGGGTTAATTCATAAACATTATCCATGTCAGCATCGGTCATGATTTCACTACAAGCTGGGTAAGTGGCACCACCAGCGATAAATACCGCTTGAGTAGCTGGATCAAAGTTTCCAGCACTTATTTGCTCACACATATTGACTTGAAATGTAATATCGAATTGAGGAACGCAGGCTGGACTCGTAATTACTTCGTCTAAATTACACCCTGCTCCATCTGAAAGATTTAAGTCTGCATCTGTCCCTTCACTGATACCTGAGATCGTTATCGTTCCAGCTACCATCAGGTCAGGATCATCTCCACCAATAGTTCCTCCAGAGTTAGTTGTTAATGTATAAGTCCCTGCTCCCGGAGCAGTAGTCTGCGTAAAAGTAAAAGTCGCTTCGTAGGTGTCAACACCACTAGTTAATGCATCACAAGTAGTAGTACCTGCTACTAAAAGTAAATCACATGAACATGAAGTACAGTCATCGCACGAGCTAAAACAAACTGAAGGTAAGACTTCATCCATTCCATTTATAACCACCTGTCGATCACTAAATTGTCCAAAACCACAAGGTGCTGGTAAGTTGCCTTCAAACCCGGCTCCAGTACAATTACCTGTATTGGCATCTGCTGGCGTTGCGATATAGAATTTATAAAAGACAGTCGATCCGTCTACATAAGAATTAGTGAGTTCATACACATTATCCATATCAGCATCGGTCATCATTGCACCGCATGCTGGATAAGTTGCACCACCAGCAACAAACACGGCTTGAGTAGCTGGATCAAAGTTCCCAAGGTTAATTTGTTCACACATATTAAGTTGAAAAGTTACATCGTATAAGGGTAGGCAGTTAGGTGAATTTACCAGAACGTCAATATCGCAATTTGCTCCATCTGTTATATTCAAATCTGCAGCTGTTCCTTCGTTTATTCCTGAGATTGTTATTGTCCCTGCGGCCAGTAAATTAGGGTCATCTCCACCTATGGTACCACCAGAGTTTGTTGATAACGTATAGGTACCAGCTCCTGGTGCTGCCGTTTGTGAAAAAGTAAAAGTTGCATCATAGGTATCAACACCCGCAGTATTTGCATTACAAGTTGCAGTTCCCGCAGCAGCAGCCAAATCACACAGAATTGGATTTACATAAATATTATCAAAGTAATAATCTTGATCAGAATTAGTCATTCCAAAATCAGGGAAAATAACAAGCTTTTCATAAATAAATCCTGCCGCAGGAGGTTCTCCATTTTGGCCTGTAAGGGTGGTATTAACACAGTAATTATTCCAGCCCATGGTGGTGTTCACCAAAAGCTCCCAATTACCTCCTCCATTAGAACTTAATTCTAATTTGATAAGCAAGGTACCTGTAGCATCCTCTTCGTAAAAGTCCAAACATATTTCAGTGTCAGTAGTTAAGTCTATTAAGCCAGGTGTAACTAAAGAGGCGACACCAGCCCAAACTTCAGAAATAGGGCCTTTGGTAATAGACAATACATTATTGGAGGCATTGAGTGGATCAGCCACTACTCCATTTATGCCTGCTCCCCCAAAACCATCCATGCTCAATCCAAAAGGATCTGAGGTGGCAGGTGCTTCAAAGTCTAGAACTAAAGTTTGTGCTTGAATATTGGTGGACAGGAAAAGAAATACTGTACACAGAATCGTAAAAAATTCACGTTTCATTATAAAGGGTTTTAAGTTTATAGTAATTGATTTAGTTTCATATTTATGCTATCACAATAGCAACGCTTACCCTCCATAGGGAGCATTTAAATTGGATACATATTACTTATGAAATTATACTACAAAACAACCCAAGACCAGGTAAAGGATATAACTTAAAAGCAAGTGTGCTTCAAGCATATCGCAGTTGTTTGCGAGGTGTGGTTTGTTTTTAAAATATGATTTCGAGATACAGTAATATATTGCGTTCACAGTGCAATGGCTTACTTACCGTATCAACAACACTAACTTAACGAGTTCCATGCTCTAATCAAAATTTTTAACTAAGTATATTACTGTTTTCAGTAAATAATTCGCCCCTTTAGTTAAATGGAGAATTTTTTGTTTGAGCTGATATAGAGCCCTTTTTAGGAATGATATATTCTTTTGAGCCTTTCAGCATCCTATTTATTTGTAGAATTAGTTTACTTATAAGGATCGTTATCAACAAT
>CALGJW010000477.1 GCA_937930025.1 uncultured Saprospiraceae bacterium
AAATCGGGATTCCAATAGGAACTCTTGAGATTCTTTAGAAAATCAACGTCATCTTGATTGTAAGCGAGCTTTATCCAAAATTGATTCCCATGCCATTGTATTTGAACTCTTCCCAAGGCGCCTACCTCGGATATGTCAGCCTCCTTCGTCACTTCTCGCTGAGGAATTGCTGAATTTGAAGCTCCAGTATTAACCGAAATTTCTATGTCGGAATTAGCATTCTTAGGTGGAAGTACACCTATGGTTCCGAAATTTTCTTCAATGGAATAGATAATATTAGATTTCTTAATTAAAAGAAAACTCTTTTTGGAATATGGCACATACCAACAACGATTAGTCTTGGAAAATCGAAGTTCCATATGGTTTTTTAGAACTGTTTTGTCATCGTAAGACAAGGGGCACTTTATTCCTATATGATAAGCGCCCCGATGATGTAATTTGAATAGTTTAATCATGGGGTAAATATAATGGCTGTGGGGATCCGGTGAATTTAGGTGTGGATATGATCCGTTTATAACGGTTTTTAACAGTTATAATCGTTATTAACCGATATTTTCAGAATTGCGTACTATCTTTGTTGGAGGAATTAAGAACTTTGCATTAACATGACTAAGAAAAAATGTAAACTTTGTAAAACTTCATTTACCGGAAGACGAGACAAAATATTTTGTAGTCTCGCCTGCAAGAATGAATACCATCTCAGACTAAGGCAAGCCACAAACTTAGCTACAAAAAGTATAGACGAAATACTCCACAGGAACCGATCCATCCTTTTAGAAGTTATGGGAAAACACGGAACCAAAGTAAAAGTGGATAGCTTTGTCTTGGACAATAAAAAATTCAACTATAAATTTTACACAGGCTCTTCCACCAACAAAGAAGGTAAGACTTATTATCATGTCTATGATTTTTCATACATGACCTTCAGCGATCAAACAGTGATGATAGTACGTAAAAAATAGTACTCATTTTTTACTTAGCAAAATCCCATGCTCAGTAGGTCTGATACTTACACAAGATACGACTCGGAACCAAAGGGAGTATCTCGTCATTCCTGCCAGCTGTTTGCTGTGAGACCTATTTTCCTAAACTTATCTTCTATAACAATTTCAGTTTGAGCTTTCCCTGTGATCAATTCCATCATCAATAAATAATGATTTTAAACACTCCAGTTAATGCTAAATCGTTCAAAATTTTTCTATAGTTTTGCCTAGTATTTTCTAATTTAATATCGTGATATTTGTTAGATATAAATAGTTTGAACCATGAATTATTTCCATTCTCCAAATCATATTAATAGAATTTCATTACAAATCATGTGAATTGGTCACAACTTTATGCTTGAAGTTATTGATTCACTTCTTTTGCTTTAAGTCTAAGTGTTTCTCCAAATCCTGCCTCATCGAACATCTCCCATTCAGCAGTCGATTCATTAAATTTTATTCTGATGCTATATTTGTGATTACTTGAAAAATCATTGTAGTCGATTTCCATTTCATTTTCAGATAACCAACTTGCTTTTGCTGCCATAGGAGTATTAAAACGTGTATTATTGGAGATAATATATTGACCATTCATTCCAAGAGGAATTATTCTATCCCCATACTCTTCACTCCTTGAGATGTTTAGTCCTAAGGTCAACTCAGTTCTCTTAGAATTCAAAAATGACAAATTGAAATGTGTAAGACCAAATGAGTTTTGTTCAAACTTAAAAACCCTACCATCTATTTTATCAGGTGATCCAGTCTCTTTTTCGATTTCTTCGCTTGCTGGTGGCTTTAGTATTTCATTGAGTTTTTCTACAAGCATTTTGTTTGCAAGAAGATTTTCGGGAAGTGAAGTTTTTGACTCTATTGCATTGATTATATAACCACCGATACTTCCAGGGTCAAAGCCGGTTCCAGTCATTACTACGACAAGATTTTCTTTTGGATAGACGACCAACCTTTGGTTGCCTCTGCCCCGTCCTTCGTAAAGTCCTTCCAGCTCATTAGGGATCCACCATTTATAGCCATACGATTCTTCGCCGTTTTGCAACCTTATTTGTTCAATTGAAGATTTTTGTATCCATTTTTTAGAAATTATTTGTTGACCATTCCAATTACCATTTTGCAAATACAACTGTCCAATTTTCATCAAATCCGAAGACAGCCAATAACTATCACCCCAACCATTTGTTATTCCTGATTTATCGCTTGAAAGTATAAAGTCTGTAATTCCAAGTTGTTTAAATAGTGTTTCTTTACCAAACTCCTCCATAGTTTTCTGGGTTACTTTTTGAATAATTGCGGACAATAGCTGAGTAGCACAAGAACAATAGGCAAACTCACTTCCAGGTTTTGACACTAATTCTTGAGATAAAATATATTGTATAGATTTTTTTGCCAAACGCATTTCTTCCAACTGTCTTTCTCCATCTCCAAAATTTCGACATATACCTGATGACATAGTGAGCAGATGCTTAATGGTCAGTTCTTTTTTCGATTCACTATCGAATAGGTTATTGTGCTCAGGAAAAAAGTTGGACACCTTTTGGTTTTCATTTTTTATATATCCCTTGTCAATGGCGATGCCTACTAATGCAGAAGTAATGCTCTTGGTTACAGAAGCTACATCGTGCAGATATTCTTTTTTGTTAGGGTAGAAATGAGCATCTAGTAAAATCTTACCATTACGAGCGATAACAACACTGTTCAAGTTAATCTTTTCTTTTTTCACAAAATCTAGCAACTCAATGAGTCGTTCTGAATTCACACCTTGGGATTCGGGCTCGACAAAAGCCAACAGTAAATCATTTTCCGAAATTTGCACTTTATTTTGGGAAGCTGAATTACATCTAAACAGACTTATTATCAATAGAATTTGAAGAATGATTTTCATTTTGTTAGTCTTAATACTATAAATCTCGCTACATCAATACTCAAAAATATAAAAAGGATTAGAACTGCTTACATCGATTGTTGTGGTTTGGGATTTCTTGAATTTTAACAGCCTGCAAGATGCGGAGGGCGACAGAAGCGAGTCTGAGGTAATTCCCGCCTTTTAGTCGTCTTTTTTTTATTATTTGAATATGCTATATCCAAATCCCACTCCGAGCCATAATTTCCTTCTAAAAATCCTTTCTTTCCTTAACTCTGATATCGGGGTATCCTTTCCCAATATAATACTGAAACCTATTTTGTCAAACCCAACTTGATACCTAATGTCCCTAAACCATTCAATTTCCCTCACGCTGGGAGAATTGATACAAATCTTTCCATTTTTGAAAATTTTCAAGACCTAAACAATATAATTTCGTTGGAATTAAATTCACCCCCTAATAAAATGGGTTGTTTAACATCAAAACCAACAATCTATTGATTTCCAGAACCCAAATTTTTGTTGTCACATTTTCGCCACCTAGTAAGTATTAAAAGCCCTATAACCTTTGAATCTTTCTATTTCAGCAAACGTATATTTTATATTATCCATGGCACAATTGATCATTTTTAAATAGCAAGTATAGCATCCAAAGGATAACTATTTTTCCTATCAACCTAGCTCTTTAAAACTAAGTTGGTTTTATGCCAAAAATAAAAAGGATGTTTTATTAATTCTCAAGAATTATTGAAGTATACAATGGACTTATTTAATGTTGTTTTATAGTATGACAAATAGTAAAGAGGTTAAGTTTAGAGGAAAATGGATTACATTTTTAACAGTAGTCCTACTAATGGGTTTTTCAATTGATCTATCTTTTGGCCAACTAAATCAAAATTTAAGATTTACGACGGTCAACCATTTGGATGGGTTGCCAAACAATACCGTTAACGCCATTGCAATGGATGATTTAGGGTTTATTTGGATAGGCACCAATGATGGGCTTTGTCGCTACGAAGCAAGTTCATTTGTTAAAGTATTTAAAAGCGGCAATCCAAAAATAGAAGGCGGACTTCAATCAAGCAATATCAACGCGTTGTTTTTAGATTCGAAGAAGAATCTTTGGATAGGAACTAGGTTAGGAGGACTTACTCGTTTTCATCAACCCACCGAAAAATGGACCACCTTTCGAAATAATAAAGAGGACGATACCAGTCTTAGCAATGATGAAATTCTTACAATCACAGAAGATAGCAAGGGAAGAATTTGGATCGGAACAGAAGACGGTTTAAATGTTTTTAATGACAAAACTAATTCCTTTATTACCTTCAAATCTTCCAGTACTGTCGCTGGCTCTTTAAAAGGAAAGGCGGTTTTATCGGTAATGGAAGATGACAAAGGCTGGATTTGGGTTGGAACCTGGGCTGGAGCTTTACATTTATTAATATTACCGGAAAACGGCAAAATTTCAGAAGCCACTTTTAAGCCTTTTCTACTAAATGAAAAAACAGAGTCTAAACATATTTGGAAAATTTTTCAAGATAAACAAAAGCGACACTGGGTTGGTACTAGAGGAGCAGGTCTTTTTTTGATGCAGCTACCTCCAGAGTCATCCAACCTAAATAATAATTTAGATTGGAAACCAATATTTCACAATTATGTTGCTGATGGGACTAGCAGCGGATTACTCAACGATAATTTAAACGACATATTTCAGGATAGTAAAAACAACTTATATGTTGCTACGGTATATGGCTTACATCATATTTCAGCCGATGAACTAACCGGTTCAATACAAGAGTCGGGGCCCACTGAAAGACCAGAATTCACTTTCCATGCTCAAACCTTTCAATCAGATAATCCAACTTCTCTTACGAACAATGATGTATCTACAATCTTTGAAGATTCTCAGGGTTTGATTTGGTTTGGAACCTTTAGTGGAATTAGTAGATATAATAGTGCAGTCGATCAATTTGAAGTTTATGATTTATTGGATTATTATGTCAAAGCTCCAAATACCCAAAATTTATTTATCGATTCAGAAGACATAGCTTGGATAGGAAACGCAGAAAATGGAATTCTGCAATTTGATTTTGAAAATTCAAAGATCCTAAATAGCTCAATGGAATCTATTGAGTTAGTTGGAGATTATGCAGCATCGATGCATAGTGCTGATGATGAAAATTTATTTATTGCCACAAATGAAGGTATTACAAAACTGAACATCAAAACCAACAAGGTCAAACATTTCCCCATCCCTAAGCATATTAAAGAAAAAGTAAAAAATTTCGAAACGCGTTGTTTATTTAAAGATAAGGGGGACAAAATATGGGTAGGATCTCTTCAAGGATTATATGTGATAGATGAAGCATCCGGCATTTATACTGAAGTTGTCTATCAAGCGGAAAACCCAAAATCAATCAGCGATAATGCAATTAATCAAATATTTGAAGACAGCAATGGAGATATTTGGGTTGCTACCTTTAGTGGCTTAAACAAATTAATAAAAGAAGAAGTATATGAATTTGAAAGATTCAAACATAACTCTTCGAATCCTGAAACAAGTATAGCATCAAACAGGATTATCTGTTTAGAAGAAATAAATGGAACTTTATATTTAGGGTCTGGAAACGGATTAATCAGTTATGATTTGAAAAATAAAACTTTCACAAATTACAGCAAAGAAAATCATAAATATAGCATACAAAGCATTGTCCCATCTTTGGATGGCAACCTCTGGGCCAGTACAACTCAGGGCATCTTCTTTTTTAATACACAGAAAAAAACTTTCAATAAATATGACAAAGGAGATGGGCTAGGTGATATCGTTTTCCAACAAGGATCAGGTTTTATGGATAAAAATGGTTGGGTATACTTTGGAAGTCGAAGAGGTATCACTCGTTTTAATCCTAAAAATATAGCGGGAAACGCCATTGCTCCGCCAGTATTCATAACAGAAATCAGGAAGATGGGTCCGAAGGGAAAACAAACAATAAACGGATCCTATAAAAACGAAATATTTTTAGAGCATGATGAGTACTTTCTTTCCTTAGACTATGCCGCACTCAATTATAATCGAGCAGAGAAAAACCAATACGCTTATAAACTAGAAGGATTTGAAGACAATTGGAATTACTCAGATAAACAACACTCTGCCATTTATACAAATCTTGATCATGGTGAATATACTTTCAGAATGAAAGCTGCCAATAATGATGGGGTTTGGAATAAAGAAGGGGTATCTCTAAAAATAATTAAAAAACCAGCCATTTGGGAAACCTGGTGGTTTAAACTGGGCGCATTTATTTTTGCATTCCTAATCATTTATTTAGGAGTAAAATATTACACTAAAAATATTAACGCAAGTAATAAAGCATTAAACAAATACAATCTTGACCTCAATAAAGAAATAGCACAAAGGAAAATTGTAGAGGCTGCATTACATGAGAGAGAGTTACATATGGAGTCCTTAGTAACCCAACGAACTGAAGAATTAGAAATTAAAAATAAAGAAGTAAAATCCCTTTTGGCTAATATACAAACCCGAAATGAACACCTAGAAACAGAAATTGCCAAAAGAACTAAGAATCTGAGGAAGTCTAACGAAGAATTACAACGTTCAAATAATGATCTAGAGCAATTCGCATATATCGCTTCTCATGATCTTCAAGAACCTTTAAGAGTTGTTGGTAATTTCATCGGACTACTAAAACGCAGATACAAACATCTTTTCGACGAGGAAGCTTTTCAATACATAGATTTTGCAGTGGATGGAGTATCCAGAATGTCAGAACAAATAAAAAGCATTCTAACTTTTTCTAGGGTAAGTCAAAACAATATCGTTTTGAGTAAGACAAACATGAATGACGTAATTGAAATAAAATTGCACGACCTTTCTCAAAACATACAAGAAAAAAATGTTCAATTCAAAATTGAAAAATTTCCCGAGATCATTTGTGATAGAAACTTAATCAAAATGGTCTTTCACAATTTAATCAACAACGCAATTAAATTCAACAAAAGTGAAACTCCATTAATCACTATCGAATGCAAAGAGAATTCAACTAACGAATATTGGCAATTTTCTGTCAAAGACAACGGAATAGGAATCCCAAAAGAATTTCAAGAAAAAATATTTGAAATTTTTAGAAGACTACACAGCAAACAAGAATACGAAGGTACTGGAATCGGCCTAGCCCTTTGTCAAAAAATAGTCCACCGACACGGAGGAAACATTTGGGTGGAATCGGAAATTGGACAAGGCACTACATTTCATTTTACAATTATCAAAAAACCAGAAGTCAAAACAAAAACCAAAAATGAAACCCTAGTACAGAAAATGTACAACTAACAGATTCCAGTTTATTCCAATCCAAGGATTTCAACCTTATACGATTAAAAAATAATCATAGAAAATTAGTACTGCAAGAGAGCCTGCCCCCTTTTCTCATGCATGATGACAATGGGCTCTAATTCAAAAAATCCGTTTAACCCCAGCCTCAAATCCTACTCCCACCAATCGCTCATTTACTTGACTTTCTCGCAAGTAGTCAATTTGATATCTAAAAATCAATTCAGTGAAAAAACTATAATTATCAGAGAAATTTACATCACCTCCAATTCCGAAAAAAGCAAACAAATTAAATGGCTTGATGGACTCAATGACCCTAATGCGTTCAGTTCTTTGTTCGAAAGGAGTTTTTACAACTATAGTTCCTGTATAAAAATTAGGAGCTAATCCAAATTCCACAAATGACTCGCACCAGCTTCTAGAAAAAACATGTTTCAAACCTAAAGGAATCTCAATCAACTGATAATTATAGACATATTTGGTACCGAACTTGGATCCTTGTTTAAAAACATCGTTTAAGTTTCCATTGACATCATACTCTTCTATCAAATTAGTACTGAATCCAGGATTCGATAGTCTGATTCCAGTTTTAAACATCCAGTTACCATTTAATCCTTGGTAATAATTCAATCCAATTCGGTAGTTAAACTTTAAAGACTCATTATTTTCACGATTCAACAAGGCCTCATTATCACTAGCATCATCCGCCAGTGTGACCAACCTTGAGCCAAAATCAACCCCTCCAATCACATCCAGGGTATTCGCCAACCTCACAGCCAAACCTCTTTTTTGTGCACAAACTGTATGAAGTCCTAAGAAACAAAACATAAAAAATACTAGGACAACCTTGAAATTCATAACAATCAGCTTTTACTATTTCGATATACTTAACAAACGAACAATTTGCTGAAAATGTTATAACTCAAATTCTATGAAAAAAGTCTCTTGACATTTTCGATTCTAATTCCCGCCTGGCAGCCGGATAGGTTTTCAATTAAACAATTCGATCACAACCCATTCAATCACCGCCCATTCGATCACAGTACATTCGATCACAGTACATTCGATCTAAATTTATTCGATTACCGTCCTTTCGATCACAGTCCATTCGATCTAAATCTATTCGATCACCGTCCTTTCGAATTCGTAATTCAACATTCGACATTCGTCATTCGTCCTTTTGATCACCGCCCCTTCGATCACAATTCATTCGATCAACGTCCTTTCGAATTCGTAAATCGTAAATCGACATTCGTAAATCGTAAATCATCATTCTCCATTCAAAAACTTCCGAATCAAACTAACTTGCCCCAAATGATAATAACAATGCTCAATCACTCCCTCAATGTTCCTCCGATAACTTCCATATTCTTCCTTCACAAAAACAGTTTCCAGTTGCTCATTCGAAAATCCTTCTACCCCAAGAGCAAATTTTTCCGCATTCCTCCATAGTTCATCCAACAACTTTCCCCAATCCTCCTGAGAATTAAACGACCCATGATCAAAACTAAATTTATCCCGAATTTCAAGATGGCCCGTTTCGAAAAAATCCAAAATCCCTTTGATATAATAATTGATATGAAAAGTAAGTGCCGCTATCGTATTCAGCGAACCAACTTTTTGCGTAGCTAGTCTCCACTCCATCTGTGACAATTGATCCTTATAGTTTGTGTTAGCAATCCACTTACCATCCAGCATAACTTCTCTAAACCGCTGTGCCAGTTGTTTTGAATTTTCCATACTTAAATGTAAAAAGTAATTTTGAAATTATTAATTATTAATTCTCCTATAAGTCCCCCGACACTTTGATAATCAATGATAAGCTTTGGAAATTCTTTCATCAGGAGATTCCAACCTCATGCTCCCAATAATCCCTACAAGCGGGCCTGCCCCTTGCAACATAAACTCGATCACCGTCCATTCGAATTCGTCATTCGTCATTCAACATTCAACATTCAACATTCGTCATTCGTCATTCGTCATTCACCATCCATTCGATCACCGTTCATTCGACACTTTTCACTTTTGACTTTTTAAATTTCACTTCCCTTCGAGTACGTTATTCGACCCGAGAACCGAGCACCCAGCACCCAGAAATCACCTCACCAAAGTAACATCCCCCTTATAATCCACCTTAGAACCATCCAACCACTCCACTTTCACATAATAAACAAACACTCCAGGATTCATCGGAACACCATTCATCGTTCCATCCCATCCCAAACTCAAATCATTTGGAATCAAATTATCTCGTGCGAAAACTATCGCTCCCCAACGATCAACCACAATTAATCGTTCAATTTCCTTTATTCTTTCTGCATCCGCAAATACAGTAAACTGATCATTACTGCCATCATCATTTGGAGAAAAAACATTTGGAATATAGATATACTTATCGTTTTTCACCCTTAATTGCACACTAGCTTCTGCTCCACATCCAGCATCCGTTTCGATTTCCAATCGATAGGTTATATCATTGCCCGGAGCAGCATAGGGATTTAGGCAATCCGTACAGCTCAGTCCAATGCTTGGCGTCCATGTAATAGAAAGAATATCCGCCGCAGAGAAATTTATATCTGGCTGTAATTGTACAGAATCTCCATAGTCGATGTCTATCGTTGGATTAATTTGTACAAAGATATTTTGAGCCGGATCAATCGTTAATTCATCTTTCCAATCACACTCTCCCGCATCTTGTACTTCGAGGTTGTATACTCCCGGAGAAAGATTATTGAAAGTAGATTGAGTTAAAAAACTCTGCCCTCCATCGATGGAATATAAATACGGAGGTGTTCCTCCAGTTACCTCATCAAAAGTAATACTACCCCTTTCATCAAAGCACAGAGGACTTCCCTTTTCGGCCTTTACATCTACTGGAACATCTTGAGTGACAGTGGCCGTAGCTGTGCCTTCGCAACCATTATCGTCCGCAAGAAATATAAATTGATACACACCTGGTTCTGTAATGGTGGGCGTTTGATCGGTAGACGTAAATCCATTCGGACCATTCCAAATATATCCTCCCTGTTCTAAAAAAGTAGCAGAAAGCGATACCGAATTGTCAGTACAAGAAAGATGCGCATCAGAAGTCATTACGATTGGTGATTCCATATCTGAAAAGATTTCGGTGGTCTGGACATTGGCGCAACCATTATCTGGAGTTATGGACAATTCATAAATCCCAGCCTCATTGACGAAAATATTTTCTTGCGTCGAACTAAAACCATTCGGACCAGTCCAACTATATGTTCCAATAATCGGATCACTAGATTGCAACTCTATTTGATTAACAATACAAGTTAAGGTCCCTGGATCGAGACTAAAGGATGGAAGCAAAGTATCCACATCGACCATAGACAAAAGATGTTGCGTACAACCATTTGGACCAGTAATAATTAAATTATAATTACCAGCATCTGACACGGTATTATTTGGAAGATTGGATTGAAAATTATTGGGGCCATTCCATTGAAAATCAAAACCCGTAGTCGATCCAATAACTTCTAGATCAGCAACGGGATCATTGCAGGTGATGGTAGCACTAGTCGATAAAAAATTTGGAGAGGAAAAATCAGGATTTATATTTACGATATCTCCGGCAAAACAGCCATTCGCCAAATAACTCGACAAAGTATAAAAGCCGGGTTCGCTCACTTGAACAGTATCTGAATTCGAAGCAAACCCATTCGGACCGCTCCAAACCCAGGAGACAATATCTTCAGTTGTAGTTGGGAATAAAGTAAGTGAAGCATTGTCACAATCTAATGTCCCTTGATTCAAACTAACTACTGGCTCTTCAAAATCTTCTTGTACAACCACAGTTTCAACAGCATTACATCCGTTTCCCAAATCATAAGTAATCGTATAATCTCCACCATGCGTTACTCCCAAATCAGGGCCAATTCCAGCGAGAGTAT
Source organism: uncultured Saprospiraceae bacterium (assembly GCA_937930025.1). Classification (GTDB taxonomy): domain Bacteria; phylum Bacteroidota; class Bacteroidia; order Chitinophagales; family Saprospiraceae; genus JABDJM01. The sequence goes on from CALGJW010000477.1 coordinate 11,128, forward strand.
CATTCACCATCCAGGTATAATTTCCACCTCCAACATTTGTAGTAGCGTGAATACTATCCAATGAATTATTGCAATCCAACGATGGAACATCTATAAGTAAAAACGGCACTGCGTTATCTTGCAGTACATCTGCAGTGGCGCTTCCCACACAACCATTTAAGGAAGTTGCAGTGGCTGTATATTCACCCGCAGAATTTACCATTTGCGTGGCACCCGTAGCGGTGTATCCATTTGGACCTTCCCAAGTTATTGTCGCCAAAGGATCATCAAAGGAAGCAGAAATAGTACTCATCGGATTACTACAATCAATCAAAGTTCCATCTGCTGTTACGATAGGACTAACAAAATCTTCAGTAACTATTATCTCTGTAGTACCTATACAATCATCCGCAGTAGTGGCTGTAAGAAAATAAGTTCCCGCCATATTAATCATTGGGTTTTCAATATTCGCAGTATATCCACTTGGTCCAATCCAATCAAAATTTTCTAGCGGTATTGTTGAATTAATAGCTAAAAAGGCGGTTGGCTGATTGCAATTGATAAGTAGATTCGTCCCTTGAATAGCTGGAATATCTGTTGTTCCAAAAACTTCAAAAGACTCCGTCCCAAAACATCCATTCGCTCCAGTAACTTGAACCTGATAATCTCCTATCGTATTTGTGGTAGCGGTCAATCCATTATTTTGAACGGTACCAACACCAAACCAGTCTGTGGTTAAATCTGAGTCGGCCGTGAGAATCGTAAGATCTGAAGTTAAATTAGTACAACTTATCGTTGTCGCGGTCACATCAAAATCCGGAACTGCAAAATCTCCTAGTACATTGGCGGTACCTATTGCGGAACAACCATTGTCAGAAAGAATCGTTACTTGATAGCTACCCTCCTCCATCACAATAGGATTTAGATCCGTAGAACTAAATCCATTAGGTCCTGTCCAAGAAACTTGATCCGCTGCATTATCAAGACTTAATAAAAGCGCAATGCTCGGTGCGGTACAATTGATTAAATAATCTGTTTGCAAAGTAAACAAAGGTAGATCACCGTTTTGATCCACGTTCACCATACCTGTATTTTCACATCCAGCATCAGTTGTAATGGTTACAAAGTAATCACCACCAGCAACAACCATTGGATTACTTTCCGAAGACATAAAACCATTCGGCCCCGTCCAATTATAATCAGCAATTGTTGCGCTGGAATTTGCTGACAAGTTTATTGAAGAATTCGCGCAATCGATTGTTCCGCCAACAACCACTAAATCAGGAACACCTCCAACCGCCATCACAATCACCTGCTCGGAATTTGTGCAGCCGTTTGCGCTAGTCACTTCTACAGTATAAGTACCCGCAGCAGTCACCATGGGATCAGCATCTATGGAATTAAACCCATTGGGTCCAGTCCAGCTGTAGGAAATGGCATTTAAGGAGTTTGAAAAAAGTTGGGTCAGCGTGGCTCCACATGGGAGATTCGCTCCAGTAGGATTAAGATCCGGAATGGCATTATCTAATTGTACCTGAACAATTTGCTGCGCTGTACAACCATTATTTCCAATCACCGAAAAAGTATACTCTCCAGCTTCGGAAACAATCGGATTCTGATCGCTTGTAGAAAAACCATTTGGTCCTTCCCATAAATAAGTAACTCCAATTGTTGTAGAATAACCGGCAAGCATTACCATATTAGGATCACAAAAAATAGTACCACCTTGTGCAGCAATTTCTGGCAAACCTGCATCTGAATCAATCGTAATGCTTTCAGTTGCTGTACATCCGGCCGCTGTTGTTACTGTAAGTTCATAAATTCCGGCTTGACCAACATCTGGATTCTCTAAAGCACTTGAATAACCGTTTGGTCCAGTCCAACTATATTGGTCTATACTAAAATTACTACTCGGAGTAAGTGTACTCAAATTATTTTGACAAGTAATATTTGTCCCGCTGATAGAAAGATCAATTACATCGTTAGCCAATGATAAATCTACTTGGTCGGTGGTAGTACATCCATTGGCAGATTGGACCGTAACTTCATAAACGCCAAGGTCAGAAACTGATATGCTTGATCCGGTATAATTTGTTCCATTCGGCAGATAAGTCCATTCGAATTGAAGTCCATTTGTTGACATCGCAACTAGCGTTGTGGATGTTTCATCACAAGCTAAAATAACATTAGATACCTGTAGATCAGGTACAATATTATCTATGGTGACTTGTACTGGGACTTCAGCTTCACAGCCATTGGTTCCAAGCACAGTCAAAATATATTCCCCAGGGTCATTCACTGTTGGATTCGCGTTGTCAGAACTAAATCCATTAGGTCCAGTCCAACTAAACGATGCACCTATCGTTGAAGAACTTCCGTTTATAATAATCGAATCTACTAAACAGTTTAGTTCACCACCAGTAGCATTTACATCAGGTAAATTGACATCTTCCATCACTTGCAAAGGCGCCATGGATTCACAACCATTGCCAGCAAGTACGGTGAGTGTATATGATCCTGCATCGCTAACAGTAGGGTTTTGATCATTGGAAGAAAACCCATTGGGCCCTACCCAACTGAATGTAACGCCAGGGGTGGAAGAAGATCCTAAGAGCATGATGGAATCAATCAAACAGTTTAGGTCGCCTCCACTTGCAGTTACATTTGGCAAATCGCTATCTGCCGTAACAGTGGAAGTTCCGGTGGCCGTACATCCATTATCAGCCGTGGTAATCAATTCGTAGATACCCGCAATATTCACAGTGGCACTTGGGCCTGTACCGGTATAACCACCCGGTCCGTTCCAGTTATAAGTCAAACTAGTATCCGGATTCAATACATTTATAATTGTACTATCAACAACACAAGTCAACATGCCATTATTCAGCAATGGGATGGAAGTCAAAGTATCAATAGACACATAGACAGAATCCATAGAAAGACAGTTCGGACCGCCACTAACCGTCAAATAATAAGTACCTGCGTTCATTACAGTTGGATTGGCAATGCTATCCACAAAGCCATTTGGTCCAATCCAACTATAGGTAACATTTGGAGTATTGCTTTCTCCCATAAGTGTGATAGAAAGTGCTGCACAACTTAATGTATCTGCAGTCGGACTAATTTCGGGTAATGTATTTCCTTCTGTAACGATGGCCACTGAAGACTCTATACAACCCGTAACAACATTGGAAACTAGCAAAATGTATGTGCCTGCTTGAGTTACTTCCTGTGTAGGCATTGTACCAGAAACACCTGGGCCAGACCATTGGTATTCGATATCTGGTCCGGAATCCGATGCTGTTCCGTCCAATGTAATTGGAAATGATTCGCCGCAGTTGACCTCGACATTGCCGCCAGCGTCTGCGTGAGGCAGGACAATGTTTTCTTCTACAATAATAAAATCTGACACCGTACAAGTCACGCCATTCAACAGTACATCAATCTCCAATAAATAAGATCCAGGATCGCTAGCCAGTATGATTAAATCTCCCGAGTTAAACCCATTCGGCCCAGACCAAGTAATACTCGTTGGCAGCCCAGGGGTATCCAATATGGGTTGTAAATTGATAGTGGGATTCATACAAGTGATCATGCCAGGATCTGGAATAATTAAAAGTGGATTATTTTCTATGATGTCTAAAATAATAGTTGAATCACATCCTTGGCTACTGAGCAAGTCAATAACAAAATTTCCTTCTCCACAATAAGGAATGCCTTCAATAACTACACAATTATTATTTGGACAAACCGTCTGTGTAATAAACGTGGGTGGAGTTTGATTCAAAAAAATGGTTACTTCATCAAAGGCGGTACAAACTTCATTAAACGTAATATCATCCAAAGCAAAATCATTTCCGCTTGTGGCGGTATTTTGATTTACAATACAAATCTCTGCTGTACTACTTCCGCCTGAATTCCATATGGCAAAAAATTGCTGCCAAGCACAAGTTGTCGAACTAGCACCAAACTGACTCCCGATCAATAAACCATTGATAGAAAATTGAAGCACCGCGGGAGAGGAGGGATTGACACTTGCTAGCCAGGCACCAAATTCATATTCTGTATTTGGCGTTACAGCTACTGTCTGACACCAAACATTTTGATTTGGAATCGGAGCACCATTGATCACCATCATATTCCCAACGGGATCCCCAGTATGATCTGAGCATGGAGAAAAATTCGTGTGTGTATTGGAAGGGTCATTCGAAACGGCATATTGCCCTTCATTGCTCAATAAGCCCCAGGGCCCTCCTGTCCCAGGAATATAATCAGAACTAAACCCAGCAGCTCCTGCATTAAAATCTCCATTGAAAACTAAATTCAAGGGATCCACTGCCCGAGCTTCTAAAGTATAGGTTATCGTATTTGTAATTGTAGCTGTTGGATTCAATGAAAATGGATTCGATAAACCCGTGGAAGGTGTCCACATAAATTCGGCAAATGGATCACTTACAAAACCATTCAACACTACCTGATCCCCAACATTACAAACAAAGTCATCTGGTCCTGCATCTGCAGTAACCAAACATAAGAGGGAGGATTCCTTTGGTGCTATATGTGCTGCTTTTGACCATAGGGAAAATCCAAATAGTAAGACTAAAAACAGAAGTGTTCTCTTATTGTGCATAGCGAGTTCCCAAGATACAATAGTTACCGGAAAAAATTAGCGGAATTCAGGGTTAGTCCATTTAAGAAAAGTGAGCCATTTTTTCATAAAAAACCACTGAACCAAATCAATATAGATCTCTGTTTATCAGTACAATAAGCAATATTACATCCAACTAAACATCAGTATTTTCCTCAAAATATCAAGAATTGCTTGAATAGGTAGGTGAAGAGTTTTCTATCCTCAAAAAAACAATGTATGCAAATACCTGCCAGGAACAAGTGTAAATCCACCTGCTATAACTATCGCTCCAAAATACAACATCAGCATAGCCCTTTGATGGCGACGCACTTGTCCTTTACGAATAGCATACAATGCAACCGGAACTGAATACATCGTGAGAAAACTAAATAAATGAATATAACCAAAGTGATTCAAAAAAGTAGGACCAACCAAAGCCGGCATAAACAATGTAATAATCGCCGTGATCATCATGAGTGTCATGTATATTTTACCCAAAAGTCGATGGCCTTTAGATCCTTTTTTAGCGATTAGCAAATAGGCTCCTAAAAATATGCATGGAACTACAGTGGCCAGATGAAAATACATCAAGTTGTAATAACCCATAATGGTTTTTAATCAAGGTAAAAAAGTTTAGACGTTTTTTAACAATGGTTATTACTTTTATTATTATTTTAGAAAGGAAGAAATACTGAAGTCAAGATCCAAACTTAGGCACTAAAATCTCGGATTAAATAACACTGGCTCTTCTTTGCCAAACTTTGAAGCCAGAAAACTATAAGCATCAAAAAGATAAAAGGCGTTTATTGAAATATAAGATCCCTTATCGAGAAAACTCGTTTCAGAAAAATTTCCACTTTGGCTACTCAACCATTCCACTTTTCCTTCCACTAAATTGAGTAACCCAACATTTGCAGCTATTTCCACACCGGCCTTATTGCCATTTTTTCGGCTTTGTAAAATCCCAAGGGACAAAGAAGACAATACATTGAATTTCCGATAGGATAATGCTTCTCGAAAACTCCCATTGCTGTCTGTCAACTCCTGATTTCTATTATTGCCCAAATTAAAACTGGTTTTTAAGCCTAGTCTTCCGAAAGAAGCCATTCCTTTTCTTCGCCAACCCCTCGGGCTAAACACACTTTTTTGATCATAAAAATTTACAAGAAGCGGAATTTCAATGGACAAATTATCATAAGTAATTACGAAATCTTCAAACTCATAATGATAGCCGTTGAAAACAAAATTCAAGCCGTAGTCAAAGGTAAAAATACCATCTCTCACAGGCAGCATATTCAAGTATATAAAATCTGCTCCTTCAACAAATGTCGTGCTTGCCAAAAAACCGATGGAATATCTTAAGAGGAATGTTTCATTCAACCCATCCTCATTCGAATTCCCAGGAATGGACAAATTATTTCCAGTTTGGATACCAATTAGTGTTTTTCCTTTTTGAGCAAAACCGAAAGTCGAACTGCAAATAAAAAACAGCAAGAACAGATAGCTATAATAAGTTGGTTTCATCTTTGAACAACGATTTTAATAGATTTTTATTCTTCAAAACAAAGCAACAAAAAACGGGTTAAAAACCGAAGTTCTTAACCCGTCATCTATTTTAACTAACAAAACAATCAATAGGTCGCAATCATTCTACTCTATAAGCATAACTTTCTCCAAGTGCTCACCATTTATTTGGACGAAATAAATACC
>CALGJW010000478.1 GCA_937930025.1 uncultured Saprospiraceae bacterium
TTTTTCAAATATTGAGATAACTAACCCTTGGAGATTTTGTGTTGATTGATCAAAGGATTGGCATAAATTCCTAAAAGATATTTTCTTGCTTCTTTTTGATTCGAATGATTAATTCTTGAAAGGATATTTTCAAAATAAAGAGAATTTTCCTTCCTTTCTGATTCAGTATAATATTTAGAAAAATTACTGTTATTGTTTATTAAATCGCTTGCAATATAATTTACTGGATTTATTTTGTAAGAAGATTGAATTTGAGTATCAATTAATTTAGCTAATTCAGATAAAATTTCTTTGGATTTTGTTTCTGTTGAAATTTTTGAAATGTTTTGATTTAAAGGTATTCCGAAAGAAATATGAACATTCCCTTTTTTTCCCTTTAGACCTTGTAGTATAGAGGCCATATCTGCGTTGAAAGACTTTTGATATTTTGGGTTTTCGAGTCTGTCAATATACTCTTTGGTCTTTAAATAATCGCATGGATCATATTCATAGGAAATAGAAACTGGAACAATATTTAGATTTTCAAAGTATTTAAGTGCATCCTTTCTGCCGCTTAAAGCAAGCATTTTTAATAAACTAACTTGAGTGAAATCATTACCGTCTTTTGCTCTTCCTTCGCGCTGAGCAATCCAAACGGAATCTTTTCCTTTGGTTATTGATTCTTGAATATATTGCGATAATGAAACGGAGGATTGATAAAGCTCACGTGGATTTCCTGTTCTCTTTACGACAAATGATTTATTGATTCGAAATATTAATTCAGCAATTCTATGTTTCATCAAATTATCTCCAATTGCAATTTGGCTTGTTGTAAAGTTTTTTTCGAAAAGTAATAAATTAATAAATGCAGAATCCAGACCAATATCCCGATGATTTGAAATAAACAAATATTTTTTTTGTGGATCTAAATGCTCTAAACCTGAGCCTGTCAAACTAGTCATGCTAATTTGCTCTAGAAATTTTAATAGCGGTCTGATAATATCACGTTGGAATTCGTAGCTATTTTTTATTTTGGAATAATTGTTTAGAAAGCTTTCGCTTAATTCCAGTGGTAAGAACGCTTGCATTCCAGAAACGAAAGATCTATCCTCGAACAATTCTTTAATTCCTGCGACGACTTGTTGATCTGAATAAAGCTTCAAATTATTTTCAGACTCTGTTAACATTTCTTTTCTAGGTTGATTGGTACAAATATCATCATACATTTTGGGAACTGAAGAAACAAAATGGTCATATTTTATAGAATAGCATTGTATCCTAGCTGCTGATTTTACAGTTCATTTTAATTCTTTGCCTTGAATAGCATTAAACCTCTAAAAATGATAATTCTTCCTTGAATTTTGCTCAACCCTTTCTCTCATTCACTTTCTGATGTAAGTAAGACCAGCTAGTATCAAAACCTTTCCAAAAATCTCCTGTTTCTTTCATTGTATTCGTTGATAATCATATTAACTTTGGTCATTATTCAATCATCTCTCATAATCAGCAAATGAGTTTAGAATCGTTAAAGAAAATCGCCCAAGATAGAATACTCGTATTGGACGGGGCAATGGGTTCATTGATTCAACAATATCAATTGGAAGAGAAAGACTTTCGAGGTGATCGCTGGAAAAATCACCCTTCAGACTTAAAGGGGAATAATGAACTCCTTTCAATAAATCGCCCCGATGTCATAAAAGCTATCCATAAGGCCTATCTGGAGGCAGGCACAGATATTATTGAGACTAATACTTTTGGCGCCACTTCAATCGCTCAAGCGGATTATGGAACTGAGGATGTTTGCTATGAATTGAATTTCCATTCCGCCAAAATAGCCCGAGAAATTGCTGATGAGTTTACGCTAATGAACCCTGATAAACCAAGGTTTGTCGCTGGTGCTCTTGGGCCTACTCCTAAAACTGCTTCCCTTAGCCCTGATGTCAACGACCCAGGGTTTCGTGGGATTACTTTTGATCAACTAGTGGAATCTTACTTGGAACAAGCGAAAGGTCTGGTTGACGGAGGATAAGATATTTTACTAATCGAAACCGTGTTTGATACCTTGAATTGTAAGGCTGCCCTTTTTGCACTTGATGTGCTTTTTGAAGAGAAGGGAAAAAAATGGCCAATTATGATCTCTGGAACAATCACGGACGCATCTGGTCGAACACTCTCTGGACAAACAGTTTCTGCTTTTTATATTTCTGTAAGTCACCTTGATCTTTTTAGTATTGGACTTAATTGTGCACTTGGCGCAAAAGAGATGCGCCCTCATATCGAAGAACTCAGCAAGATTTCGGACTGCTTAATTTCTGCTTATCCGAATGCCGGACTTCCAAATGAATTTGGAGAATACGATCAAGAACCTCCAGAAATGAGCGAGTATATTAAAGAATTCGCTTCCTCTGGTTTTGTAAATATTATTGGTGGTTGTTGTGGAACCACGCCTGAACATATTGCTGCAATGGCGGAAGGTGTAAAAGGTGTCGCTCCAAGAAAAATAGAAACGAAAACTAAATATACCACCTACGCGGGCTTAGAGCCGCTTATTATTCGACCAAGTATGAACTTCGTCAATATTGGGGAACGAACCAATGTAACAGGTTCCCGAAAATTTGCCCGTTTGATTAAGGAAGGTGATTTGATGGAGGCACTTTCAGTGGCACAACATCAGGTAGAAGGTGGTGCCCAAATTATTGATGTCAACATGGATGAAGGCTTGTTGGATTCCAAAAAAGCTATGGTTGAATTTCTGCATTTAATAATGAGTGAACCAGACATCGCTAAGCTTCCAATTATGATTGATTCATCAAAGTTTGATGTAATTGAAGCGGGCCTTAAATGTGTACAAGGAAAATGCATAGTCAATTCCATCTCTATGAA
>CALGJW010000479.1 GCA_937930025.1 uncultured Saprospiraceae bacterium
TTTCTCTTTCCTGATAAATAAGTATGTCCAAAGTCCTAATTGGCAAATGATAACTCCTCTAATGTGAGGAATTAAACTGTCATCTACTAACCGTACTTAAAAACCGATTTGATGAAAACAATTTATGTATTATTGATGATGGTAATCGGGTTAGTTTCCCAAAACCTTTCTGCGCAAGATCTACAAAAATCAATTGCTGTCTTGGACCTGACGATCAGAAATAATGAAACCAATGATGCCCGCCTTTTTTCAGTGGAACATTTGGCGAAGGTGACGGGTATTCCTTTTATTAGGACGGACGAAATATCGGTGGCTAAAAACTATGGGATGATTTTGACCAGTTCGTTGATCAAAAATAATACATTTTCTGAAGCGGAACGACTAGCACTAGAAACTTATGTAGCGGATGGAGGACTATTGGTCGCACCAAGAATTGAGGAGGAAGATTTTTTCTCATTATTTGGAATATCGGATTACGAAAATAGTAATAGTCGCTTTGCGATTCATTGGGAGCCTAGTTTGACCGATGCTTCCCTTAAATATATTAATCAACCAGAAGAACGGACCCTTTCTTTGGGACGAGATACCTATGATGCGATTTTTAAGACGATTGGTTATACGACCACAACCGCCAGCACCTTGGCTTCTTTTACGGATGGAACTGCTGCGGTTATAAAAAATACGGTTGGAGAAGGCGCAGCAGTTTCAATCGGGGTATCTTGGAAAGAAGTAATTTTAAGAAATCAACTCAATCGAGACTATGAAGCCCAACGAGTTAGCTCCAATGGATTTGAACCGACCTCCGATGTGCTAGCACTTTTTATCCGTGCTTTATTTATAGAGCATTTTCCTTTCGCTGTTTGGAAAAATACCAGTCCGGGAAATTCCGCGGCGACTTTGATGATTACGCATGATATTGACAGTCAAACGGGAATGGATACTTTACATGCTTTTGTCGATTACGAAGCTGCCAATAACCTTGAGGCTACTTATAATATGACGGTTCGTTATTTTAATGATGCCTTAATGGGTGCTTATTATTTAAGTAGTCAATCTACCTTAGATTATATCATGGACCAAGGACATAATATTGCATCGCATTCGGTCGGGCATTTTTTTGATTTTGCTGATTCAGATATTTTCCCGATGGGTGAACCTGGAAATACGCAAGCTAATTATATGCCGTATAATAATGGCACGATCACTACGGGTGGAACTATTTATGGGGAGTGTGAAGTTTCTAAAAATGCTTTGGAAACCGATATTCCTGGCCTTTCAATTCGAACTTTTCGTTCTGGTCACTTAGCGTATCCTAAATATTTAATCAACGTATTGGATGAGTTGGGATATAATTTTAATAGTTCTTTTTCGGCTAGTGATGTTTTGAATAATTTTCCTTTTCAAAATAAAAAAAATCAAAGTTTTAGTGGTGAAAACGCTCGGGTGTATGAAATTCCAGTAACCATCTCGGATGTTTACCACGATGATCCAATCTCAGCAGATAATGTTTTTGATAAAGCAGATAATTGGTTAGCGGTTACGCATAAAAATTTAGAAAACGGTGCACCAACCGTACTGCTTATTCATCCCAACCGACATTATAAATTAGATGGGTTGGATTACTATCTAAATCGAATTCCTGCTGAGTTGGCGATTATGGAAATGCAGCATTTCGGAGATTTTTGGTTGGCCAGAGAAGCTCAAGCATTTACCTCTGAAGTAATGAATGGTCAGTTAACCATTCGATTGACCTCAGCGCTAGACTTATCGCAAAACCTTGGTTTAATAGTATCCAATGGACAAGACCTAATGTCCATAAATGTTATAGATGAGCAAGGAAATACGTTGGAGAAAATAGTCGAAGATCAAGGACCAGAAGATGTCGTGGTTTATTTCCAAGATAATATCACGAGTGTTAAAAATGAAATTAACCGGGAGCATAAAATCCACGTATTCCCAAATCCGACTAACGGAGCATTTATGGTGCAAATGGATTGGCCATCGACCGCGGAATTGAGTTTGGAGTTATATGATATGTACGGAAAGAAAGTGAGCCAACTAATGCATAAAACCACCCTTGGGCAATCTATGAAAATAAAAAAAACGCTATTCATGGAGAATGCTTTAACTGGTGTTTATTTTTTGATCGTTCGAAAAGATGGGGAAGTTTATGGTCGTGAGCGAGTGGTGTTTTTTAATGAGTAAGGTGAATTAGGAATAAGGCATGTTCAACCGATTTTGCCATTCTAAATAAAGCAACTCTATAGGATAAACCCTAGTTTACTCCATTGAAGACGCAATGAAAATTCCTTAATGGATATTTAATACACAGTGTATTGAATATTCATTATTTTAAAAATATGTGGGACCGTAGAATAATCTGTTGCATCTTTGCTCCGTTATCCTTGGGTAATAAAAAACAGATTACCCATCGTGAAAAAAATCCGTATTTTTATAATCTCTAAAAAAATACCATTCACATAAAACCACAACCATGCGTTTTAAGATCAATTTTCTCCTAAGTCTTGCCATCCTGTTTTCAAGCTTTCTTTCTGCCCAAAACTTCCAAGGTCCCGAAGCTGATTTAGCCATCATCAAAGAGAATATTAGCAATTTTTCTCAATACTATGTCAATGGTGAAATTGATAAACTGACACGTTGTTATACGACGGACGGTAAGATTTTTCCTAATGGAACAAAGATTATCGCAGGACACGAAGCGATCGAAAAGAAGTGGACCTTACCCGCCGGGTTAAAAATTCTAAGACACAAAATAACACCAGAAGAAATTCGGATCGTAGAAGACTATGCTTATGATTATGGATACTATGCAGGTGCTACCCAACTATCAAACGGGAACGAAAGTGCCTGGCAAGGAAAGTATGTGATTGTCTGGAAAAAGGTAGGAGCAGAATGGAAAATCTATTTGGATATTTGGAATAATATAGAACCACCTCGTCCTCCCAAAGGATCAAACAATCCAACAGATATGGAGCGTCATCCAGAATTTGGTGCCGTCAAAGCGGCCATTGAAGATTATGTCTTCGGTCTATATCAAGTGGATGCACAGCGGATTGTCAATAGCGTTGATAGCACACTTCATAAAACGGGTTTTTGGTTTAATAAAGAAACGAACGCCTACGTCGATAATCTTAAAATGACGTATACACAATTGGTTGATCTAGCGACAAAGTGGAATAAGGACGGAGATAAAGTCACTCCAGAATCTCCTAGCGAAATTACCATTTTCGATATTGCAGATAAAACAGCTTCCGCCAAACTTGTGGCCAGTTGGGGTATGGATTATTTTCATCTAGCGAAGGTGAATGGGAAGTGGAAGATTAGAAATGTGCTGTGGCAGAGTTTGCCGGAAAATGAGTAGACTCTTGAAATTATACAACACTAATTTAATCTAATTCTATGATAGTCAATATTGTTTTTTAGGTTTATATCAATAGCAGGTAGGTCTAATTCTATTCTTGCATGAATTGAAGTAATAGGATTTATGTTAGCGTTAATTATTTTTAGTGTTATTTTAATTGCAAGTTTTTTTTGAGGAAGAAGATGCTTAACGTCAAAAGTGATTTCATCTGATTTAGATTTGAAAAATTTTTGATTGGTCTCTAATATGGATATCTGATTTGAATCAAATTTTAATACAATACGACCACTTTTAGCTAATAAATCTCCAATGTTATATCCAGTAATTAAAAAATCATGAATTCCGTTTTCATGTTTATTTAAAGAAGATTTCGAAATATCTACTGCTAAATCGATAAAAGAATCAATTGGTTCTAAACAGATTGCTATATTTTTAGCTATCCCAATACTATCAAAGTTAAATGATATTTCTTTTCTATGGGCTTCAAATTTATCAATGACAGTTGGTATAATTGAAAAATTTCCAATACCGGGAAAAAATTGAAAAAATCCATTTGGTTGAATTTCTAAAAATCTTTCTTCCTTTTTTTGTATATCTAAGAAAGATAGGTAATGAAGCTGTTTTAAAATAGGATTCCCTAGAAAGCTAGGGTAATAAAAAAATGTTGCAAAATTTTTTAAATTGTGAGTTCCTACACAAACAATAAAA
>CALGJW010000480.1 GCA_937930025.1 uncultured Saprospiraceae bacterium
AGAATTATTGATGCCAGAGTCGTGTTGAAATTAGAGAATACAGGACAAGTAAAAGATAAAGTGGCAGAAGTGAGAGTAAATCTTCCTGGACAGGTATTAATAGCCAAACATTCACAAAAAACTTTTGAAGCATCTATAGACGCTATTATTGACAATTTGAAAAGACAGATAAAGCGTTATAAAACGAAGCAACAATCAAAACGAAAATAGTATTTTACTTTAAAACTAAATTTTTTGAGAAAACTCGCGGTAAAGCCGATTCGATTTGATACTCGAATCGGCTTTATTGTTTCTCGAAACAATGGGGAGTATAAGGACGTTTTAATCATAAATAGTCCCAATGCCAGCCTAAACCGAAATTTTAACCACTCGCAATTATCGCGAGGAAGAATTAAAAGAGATTGATAATGAAGATTAATTTAGAAACTGTAGAATTTGCAGGTAGCCAACGCCTCACGGCATACACCGAAAAAAAAGTCAATGGATTGACTAAATACTTTGACAGAATTATCGCAGCTGATGTTACTTTAAAAGAAACATCAGATAGTATAAATAAAAGTGAAGCTGAAATTCGCTTGAATGTACCAGGTGATACGCTCTTCGCATCATCGCGTGCAGACTCTTATGAAAAAGCAATAACAGAAACTGTTAGCGCACTAGAACGCCAAGTAAAAAAATATAAAGAAAAGTTAACTACTTTTTAATTGATGGAACTTTTTTAGACTTTAAAAATGTTGTAACGGGCAAAGGGGATTTTTCAAAATTCTTTTGCCCGTTTTTTTTGAATATAGATTATAATTGTTTGTAATACAGAACTTGCAAAACAGGCAATCCGAAAAGAAAGGATGAAGAGGAACTAAAATGAAAACTTTTTAAAAATAAATTTAAAAAGGGCTTTACTTTTCCAAAAAGAGTTCTATCTTTGCAGCCGCTAACGAAAACATAGTGAATTGAGCCTGTTTCAAAAGTGAAATTCGGCATTAATATTGAAAGTTAAATTAATATGTACCAGCCAACATAGCTCAGCTGGTAGAGCAGCTGATTTGTAATCAGCCGGTCAGCGGTTCGAGTCCGCTTGTTGGCTCAAATTTGTTCTTTATTGACAATTTGGAAATCTTGATAACTCAAGGTTGTTTTTCGTTAGGATGGGGGTGCGCCGGAGTTGGAGAGCCGGGCTGGACTGTAAATCCAGTGACTACGTCTGAATAGGTTCGATTCCTATCACCCCCACTAAGAAAATTGTTAAGTCAGTTTTCTTTTATTAAGCGGGAGTAGCTCAGTTGGTAGAGCATCAGCCTTCCAAGCTGAGGGTCGCGGGTTCGAGTCTCGTCTCCCGCTCAATTTTTGACTCTACCTTTGAATTAGGAATTAAAGAATTATTGCCAATGTAGCTCAGGGGTAGAGCACTTCCATGGTAAGGAAGGGGTCGGGGGTTCAATTCCCTTCATTGGCTCTGTTTATAAATAATAAGATTTTCTAACTTTTATACCTTTAAAATATTTACCGATGGCTAAGGAAACATTCGAAAGAAATAAGCCTCACCTCAATGTTGGTACAATAGGTCACGTTGATCACGGTAAGACGACTCTTACTGCTGCTATCACATTCGTTTTGGCAAACGATGGACTTGCTGAAAAAATGGATTATTCATCTATTGATGCTGCACCAGAAGAGAAGGAGAGAGGTATTACTATTAACACTGCTCACGTTGAGTATGAAACTGCTAACCGTCATTACGCTCACGTTGACTGTCCAGGTCACGCGGATTACGTAAAGAACATGGTTACAGGTGCTGCCCAGATGGATGGAGCAATCTTAGTAGTTGCTGCTACTGATGGTCCAATGCCACAAACTCGTGAGCACATTCTTCTAGCACGTCAGGTTGGTGTGCCAAAGATCGTTGTTTTTATGAACAAGGTTGACCTTGTTGACGACGAAGAAATGCTAGAACTTGTTGAAATGGAAGTTCGTGAACTTTTAGATCAATATGAATTTGACGGTGACAACTCTTCTGTTATTCAAGGTTCTGCTTTGAAAGCTCTAGAAGGTGATGCTGATGCTGCTGCACAGATCAAAGCGCTTATGGCTGCTGTTGATGCTGAGATTCCTGAACCTACAAGGGTAACGGACAAGCCTTTCTTGATGCCTATTGAGGATGTTTTCTCAATCACAGGTCGTGGTACTGTTGCGACTGGACGTATCGAGCGTGGTGTTATCAACACTGGAGACAATGTTGAAATTATTGGAATGCAAGGAGAGGAAGAAAAGCCAATTACTTCAGTTGTAACTGGAGTGGAAATGTTCCGTAAGATTCTTGACCGTGGAGAAGCTGGTGACAATGCTGGTTTACTACTTCGTGGAATTGAAAAAACTCAAATTAAGCGTGGAATGGTTATCTGTGCTCCAGGTTCTGTAACACCACACAAGAAGTTCAAGTGTGAGGTTTATGTTCTAGGAAAAGATGAAGGTGGTCGTCACACACCATTTTTCAACGGTTACCGCCCACAATTTTATTTCCGTACCACTGATG
The DNA here is from genome assembly GCA_937930025.1 of uncultured Saprospiraceae bacterium. Taxonomy (GTDB): domain Bacteria; phylum Bacteroidota; class Bacteroidia; order Chitinophagales; family Saprospiraceae; genus JABDJM01. Next base: position 2,531 of record CALGJW010000480.1, read on the forward strand.
TTACGGGAGATGTAACTTTACCTGATGGAATTGAAATGGTAATGCCTGGTGATAATGTATCATTGGAAGTTAAACTGATCAATACCATCGCAATGGAAAAAGGACTACGTTTTTCGATCCGTGAAGGTGGACGTACTGTAGGAGCTGGTCAAGTAACTGAAATACTTGAGTAGTAGTTTTTAAAAAATACAAGTACTTAAGTGTACTTTAAAATATTACAAGGAATTTTGAATGTTGGCTTGCCCGATATTCGGAATTCCTTGTTTCTGTATTTTAATTTTGGGTTTTTACCCACTTATATTTTTATACACGGGCATAGTTCAATGGTAGAATAGAGGTCTCCAAAACCTTTGATCTGGGTTCGAATCCTAGTGCCCGTGCCAATTAATTAAACATTCAGCAATGGATAAAATTACACTTTACATTACAGAGAGTTACAATGAGTTGATGAACAAGGTAACTTGGCCAACTTGGGCAATGCTACAGAGTAGCACCATCCTAGTTATGGTAGCTTCCGTTATTCTTGCATTAATTATTTTTGTAATGGATCTTTTTTCCAAACAGGTGCTTACATTCATATATGATTTGAATTCTTAAGCGAATTAACTGAAGATTATAAATTTCCTCCTATGTCTGATGATAAAAAAACACCTGAAGAAAATACTGATGCACCTGTAGATAATGCAGGTCAATTTAATGAGGTAGACGGGTTTGATGATTTTGGTGATGATACTCCTTCAAAACCTAAAGCTGAAAGTGCAGCTCCAGTTGAAGATGTTGCAGAAACTTCTGTCGAGACTGAGCAAGAAGTCGTGGCAGAAACACCCGAATTATCCAATGATGGTGGTGAAGAAACACAAGAGGTGGATGCTTTAACTGACGAGGAAGCTGCAACAGAAACAGCAGAAGAAGGTGAAGAAGAAACGGAAGAGGGAGAGGAAGCAGAGGAGGAAGTCGTTAAACCTATAAAAGTCAAAGAAGAACTTTATAAATGGTATTCCTTAAGGGTGATAAGTGGTAAAGAAAGAAAAATTAAGGAACGTATAGAACTCGAAATCCAACGGTCGGGTTGGAAAGATTATATCAACCAAATTTTAGTCCCAACTGAAAAAGTTTATAAATTTAGAAATGGTAAGAAAGTCATTTCTGAACGTAATATTTTACCAGGTTATATCCTTGTGGCTGCCAATCCAGCCAAATTTTCTGGTGAAATGATACAAGCTATTGCAAACATTCCAAACGTTATCCATTTTTTAGGAAGAAACAATCCTAAACCCATGCAGCAATCTGAAGCAAATAGAATGCTGGGTATAGTTGATGATTCTCAAGAAATGGGCGAAGTGAATATAGAACCATTTATTATTGGCGAAACTGTGAAAATTGTTGACGGACCATTTAGTGAGTTCGTTGGTGATATTCAAGAGGTAAATGAAGAAAAGAAGAAGTTGAAAGTTATCGTCAAGATTTTCGGTCGTGGTACCGAAGTGGAACTGAACTTTATGCAAGTTGAAAAACAAGCATAAAGCTATTTTTATTTCAGCGTAAGGCTGATTTTTTAACCAAATTTATTACTCCTATATACTTTAGTTCTTTATTGAGAAGCTTCCCTAGAGTGTATGACACATATTCTAAATAATTTATAATGGCAAAAGAAGTAGATGCGTTTATTAAGCTTCAAGTAAGAGGTGGCGCTGCTAATCCTTCTCCTCCAGTTGGTCCAGCTTTGGGTGCAAAGGGGGTGAATATTATGGAGTTTTGTAAAAGATTTAATGCTAAGACTGAAGATAAAAGAGGACAACTTTGTCCTGTAGTTATCACCGTCTATAAGGATAAATCTTTTGACTTTGTTATTAAGACAGCACCAGCTGCTGTTCAATTAATGGAAGCTGCAAAACTTAAAAAAGGTTCTTCTGTACCTAATCGTGATAAAGTAGGGACTGTAAATTGGGATCAAGTCAAAGCAATTGCTGAAGACAAAATGGAGGACTTAAATGCTTTTAAAGTAGAATCTGCAATGAGAATGGTAGCAGGTACCGCTAGAAGTATGGGATTAGTAGTTAAAGGAACACCGCCTTGGGGAACAACTGAAGGCGCAGAAAATTAATGAATTGACCTCGGTCATTTCTTTGGAAGGGAGTCCTGCCCATTTTATCAGGACGTTATTACCTCACTTTTAAATATTTTTTAATGGCAATTTCAAAAAAAAGGGCTGTTGCTGAAGCAAAAGTTGATGCTGACAAATTATACGATATCCAGGAAGCTATGACACTGGTTAAAGAAGTCAACACCACTAAATTTGATGCTTCAGTTGATTTGCATATCCGTTTAGGGATTGACCCTAGAAAAGCTGACCAAGCTTTACGTGGGACGGTTTCCTTACCGCATGGAACTGGAAAAACCAAGAAAGTCGCAGTATTCTGTACTCCTGACAAAGAAGCTGAAGCTACTGCTGCTGGCGCTGATTTTGTTGGATTGGACGAATTGGTTAAGAAAGTACAAGGTGGTTGGACAGATGTCGATGTTATCATCGCTACACCTAATGTAATGGCTCAAGTTGGTAAAATAGGTCGTATTCTCGGCCCTCGTGGTTTAATGCCTAACCCTAAAACAGGTACAGTAACTGCCAATGTTGGTGCTGCTGTAACTGAAGTAAAAAAAGGTAAAATTTCTTTCCGTGTAGACAAGTTTGGTATTATCCATTCTCCTGTTGGAAGAGTTTCTTTCTCTGGAGCAAACTTAAAGGATAATGCAATGGAACTTCTGGAAATGTTACTGAAGATGAAACCATCTACAGCAAAGGGGATTTACATGAAATCAATTACTGTGGCCTCTACAATGAGCCCTGGAATTAAGATCGACCCTAAATCAATCACTAAATCTATTAAGTAATTTTATAAACTATTCATTATGACTAAATCTGATAAAACAGCTGCAATTGAAGAATTGACAGAAAAGTTAAGTAATAGTTCTTTCTTTTACTTAACAGATTCTTCAACTTTATCTGTTGAAAAAATAAATGACCTTAGGAGACTTTGCTTCAAAAGTGGAGTTGAAATGAAAGTCGTCAAAAATACTTTGGCTAAAAAAGCAATGGAAGCTGCTCCTGAAGAAAAAGGTTATGCATCATTATACGATAGCCTTAAAGGGCCGACTGCAATTATGTTTACTGAAGTTGCCAACGCTCCCGCTAAAATTCTTGAAGAATTTCGTGGTAAAGATGGCGAAAGACCTATTCTAAAGGCAGCCTACATTGATACGGACGTTTACGTTGGTGATGACCAATTAAAGTCATTGGCATCTTTAAAGTCCAAAGAAGATTTGATCGCAGAGATTATGATGTTATTACAATCTCCTGCAAAAACTGTTATCAGTTCTCTTCAATCTGGTGCTCAAACAATCTCAGGATTGCTTAAAGCGCTTGAAGCAAGAGAAGAAGCATAAATTGTTACGTTTACGATCGGGAAATGTCTCGATCTTTCTGTTGAAAAACGGATTGCATGATTACGCTTCCAGTAATTGCGCAAAAGTTTAAATTTTTTATTGTTAATTTTTTAAAACCATTTATAATGGCAGATTTAAAAACGTTTGCAGAACAACTTGTAAACCTAACTGTTAAAGAAGTTAGTGAACTAGCTGATATATTAAAAGAAGAATACGGAATTGAACCAGCTGCTGCTGCTGTTGCTATGGCCGCTCCTGGAGCTGGTGGTGGTGGTGCTGCTGCAGAAGAAAAATCAGAATTCGATGTTATATTGAACTCTGCTGGTGGTACAAAGCTACAAGTAGTTAAAGAAGTCAAAACTTTATTAGGAGTTGGCTTGAAAGAAGCAAAAGAATTAGTTGACGGTGCTCCTGGACCAATTAAGCAAGGAGTTCCTAAAGACGAAGCAGATAAATTAAAAGCAGCTCTTGAAGCTGTTGGTGCAACTGTAGAATTGAAGTAAATCCTTACGATTGCTTTAGGATAAATCATGAATTGGAGTAGCTTGATGCAAACTTTAATTGGATTGCAAAAAACATCTTTTAATTCTAAATAGAAATTTCAAATAATTGGTTTTTATTTAATTATCCTTTATTCTTAACAGTTCTCCAACAATGTTCAATGATTGTAGCTAAATATTTATACTGTTTATAAAAATACGAATGAGGGCTTAGCCAGTATTTCTTTTACTGGTTAGGCCTATCGTCGTATCTATGTTTACCGCTTTAATCAGAAGACCGTTATTAAGTATTTCATTTTGGGTATTTGCTGATTCCTGTTTCCTACTATATACATACATGGATCGGTATATAAACTTCAACACTTTCAAATGGCATCAAAAAGCACTATTATGACAACCGAGGAAGCTAAACGTGTTAGCTTCGGTAAAATTAAACTTTCTTCGCAATATCCTGATCTTTTGGAAATTCAATTAAAATCTTTTATTGAATTTTTCCAACTGGAAACAACTCCTGAAAACAGGATGAATGAAGGTTTGTATAAAGTGTTTCAGGAAAATTTTCCAATCACGGATGCACGAAACATTTTCGTACTGGAATTTCTGGATTATTTTGTAGATCCTCCTCGCTATAGTATCAGTGAATGTATGCAGAGGGGCTTAACTTACAGCGTACCCCTTAAGGCTAAATTAAGACTGTCTTGTAATGACGAGGAACACGTTGATTTTCAAACCATCGTACAGGATGTTTTCTTAGGAAACATTCCCTACATGACTCCTAAAGGTACTTTTGTTATCAATGGAGCTGAAAGGGTAATCGTTTCTCAGCTACACCGTTCTCCCGGCGTTTTCTTTGGGCAAAGTTTTCACCCCAACGGAACTAAGATTTACTCTGCAAGGGTAATTCCTTTCAAAGGAGCTTGGATGGAATTTGCTACAGACATCAACACGGTGATGTATGCTTACATCGACCGGAAGAAAAAATTCCCTGTTACCACCTTATTAAGGGCTATCGGATTTGATTCTGATAAGTCTATCCTCGATATTTTTGACTTGGCTGAAGAAATTAAAGCCAACAAAAAAGAATTGAACAAAGCTATCGGCCGTAAACTTGCCGCCCGTGTCTTACGTAAATGGACGGAGGATTTTGTAGATGAAGATACTGGGGAAGTAGTTACCATCGAGAGAAATGAGATTATCCTCGAACGTGATATCGAACTGGAAGAAGCTCACATTGAACTGATCCTTGAATCAGGTTCGGAAATGGTCATTCTTCAGAAGCAAGAAATCGATGAGGATTATTCTATCATTTACAACACTTTACAAAAAGACCCTTCCAGCTCAGAAATTGAAGCTGTTCAATATATCTACCGCCAATTAAGAGGTACTGATCCTCCTGATGAGGAAACTGCCCGTGGTATTATTGATAAATTATTCTTCTCCGACAAGCGTTATAACCTCGGGGAAGTTGGACGTTATAAAATTAATAGAAAATTAGGAACCAACATTGAAAAAGATACTTTGGTTTTAACCAAAGAGGACATCATTTCAATTGTTAAATACTTGGTTTCTTTAATGAACCAAAAAGCAGAAATTGACGATATTGATCACTTGAGCAATCGTAGGGTCAGAACTGTCGGAGAACAATTGTATGCTCAATTTGGTGTTGGTCTAGCCCGTATGGCCAGAACAATCCGAGAACGGATGAACGTAAGGGACAATGAAGTCTTTACTCCAATTGATTTGATTAATGCGAGGACTTTGTCTTCTGTTATTAATTCTTTCTTTGGTACCAGTCAGTTGTCTCAATTCTTAGATCAAACGAATCCTTTATCTGAAATTACACACAAACGTCGTATCTCAGCTTTAGGACCAGGTGGTTTGTCAAGGGAACGTGCGGGATTTGAGGTTCGAGATGTTCACTACTCTCACTACGGTCGTCTTTGTACCATTGAAACCCCGGAAGGGCCAAACATTGGTTTGATTTC
>CALGJW010000481.1 GCA_937930025.1 uncultured Saprospiraceae bacterium
GCGTGACAACAGAAGTTATTGATAATTTATAAAAATGGATCTTACCCAACTTAGTGATATAGCCATCCAAGCAGCCCGTTCCGCAGGAAAGGTTATTATGCAGTTTAGGAAGGAGGAAGTTTTGGTGGAGGAAAAAATGGGTGGGGCGAGTTTCGCCTCACAAGTCGTAACCGAGGTGGATCGAGCATGCGAAACAACAATTCTCGCTCATCTCTTGCCATCAGGTAAACAATTCGATTTAGCACTTTTATCAGAAGAGACCGAAGATGATGGAAGTCGATTTAAGAAAGATTTTTTTTGGTGCATTGATCCCATGGATGGAACACTTCCATTTATCAATAAGCAACCCGGGTTTTCTGTTTCTATTGCTTTAGTCGCAAAAGATGGGACACCATACATTGGAGTTGTGTTTGATCCAAGCACCGATACATTGTACCATGCCATTAAAGGAAATGGTGTTTACAAAAATGGTAAGCCTTGGAGTATAAAAAACACCAATGACCACTTTACTTACGTGACGGATCGAAGACTAATGGATACTCCTCATGCAAACGAAATAGAAAAATTACTAAATGAAAAAGTAGCGCAATTGAATTTAAATGGCTTGAAAGAAATGGCTGGAGCAGGTGCAGTTTTGAATGCTATCCGTGTATTGGAAAATGGCCCAGCCTGCATGTTGAAGCTTCCGAAAAAAGAAACCGGAGGAGGGAGCACCTGGGACTTTGCAGCTACGGCCTGTATTTTTCAGGAATTGGAATTACCCGCGACGAATTACGAGGGAGGAAGGTTGGACTTAAATAAAAAAGAAGGTACTTTCATGAATCACCAAGGCGTCTATTTTGCTAATTTAACTATGTACAAGTAGTATATAAATGATCAAAGCAAGAAAGCAGTTCAAGGACAAAAAAACATGCAGTTAAAAAAATATTTATATTCCTTTATTTATGACAATACCGAAACCGAGCTCAGCAAACTCGAATCAAAATATATTTTTAACGCAGAAGATAAAAACAAACTACTTTTTTCCGATATAAAAATAGCACCCTCCAGTAGTGCATTCATTAAAAACAGACTTGAACTCATTTCATTTTCTGAAGACTACCCTACTCTAATAGAAAATATCAAAAAAGAAAATATCACTATTGAAGGTTTCAAAGTTGAATATCTAGTTATTGAAGGTGACACCCTTGAATACAAAAAAAGACTTGGAAAATTAAAAGATATAGGTTACAGCATAGAAGGCATTCCTGATTATTACAATCCCACAGTAACATATGCATTATGCCTTTTCGAGGGTATTTGGTGCTTTGGTATTTTGACTAAAAATAAATATGCCTGGCAAAAACACAACAAAAAACCTTGCTCCTACAGCAATTCAATTGGTATTAATATCGCCAAAGCACTTGTAAATATTGCAGCAACTGGAAAAAATGAGAACGACCTACTGGATGCTTGTTGCGGCGTAGGCACAATCATGCTAGAGGCATGTTTTGCAGGATACAACATTGAAGGTTGCGATATTAACTGGAAGGTTTGTCGAGATGCTCGAGAAAATCTTGCGCACTTCAATTACACCGCAAATGTATATCGTTCCGACATCAAAGACATCAGCAAAAAATATGATGCGGCTATCATTGATTTGCCTTACGATTTGTTTAGCAAAGCCAGTGACCAGGATTTTTTACACATCATAGCCTCCACGTCAAAAATCACAGATCGATTGGTGATTGTATCTATCTCAGATATTTCAAAATTAATCCACGACACTGGATTGAAAATATCCGATTCTTGCAGTGTGAGTAAACCCGGAAAGACTAATTTCAGCAGAAAAATATGGGTTTGTGAAAAAATTGAATAATGAAAAATTCATTTAAACTAGCATTAAAGATCTACAAATATCTATTTGTTGCCTATACAATTGCCTACTGGATTTACATCATTATTGACGACTTTGTTTTTGTAGAAAAATATGGCTTAACCCTAACAGGAATAGGAATTTGGTTGGCTTATTATTTAGTATTTCTTTTAGGCCTTTCATTTTATTTTTAGGCCTTTACAGAATCATTAATTTTTGTTTATCACAAAATCATAATGCGTAATAATTCGGATGGCAAGAAGCTTTGATTCCTAGCTACTATTTCGACACCAACATTCGATCAACAAACCGCCTTATCGAGTACAGACGCAATGCATGGCATCTCATTTAATTCCCCACTAAACCTTTCTTCCCCTAAACCCTTTCCCAAATTTCGACACCAACATTCGATCACCGAATCGCCTTATCGAGTACAGACGCAATGCATTGCGTCTCTGTTAATTCCTCCTTTAAACCTTTATCCCTCCTAAACTTTCTCCACTTTCTAGACACCGTCCTTCGATCACCAAACCACCTTATCGACCTTTAAACCTTTTAACCTCTAAACCACTAAACCACTAAACCACTAAACCTTTATCCCCCTTCCCCTTCGCCACAATTCCGTCACCATCAATAAAATTAAAAAAAACAGTGGCAGCCACCCAAGGTAACCACCACCATTTTTAGCTCTACAAATCTTTGTACAAATTAATTCCGCTCTACAAAAAATTTCTCTCTCATAACTTTCCCACGCGCACTTCGTACCATCAGAAAATACATCCCTGAAACAAAGCCGTCGACGCTTAAACTTAGCTGGTTCACACCTGCTGTCATTTCTATAGGATCAACCCGGACCAATTGCCCCTGGCTAGTATAAATTTCAACTGTAGTAGCTCGCGCTTCCTTACTATCAA
>CALGJW010000482.1 GCA_937930025.1 uncultured Saprospiraceae bacterium
GTACCAAAGGACTATTTGGAATATCTTGGCAGGTTAATAAAAGATTATTTGAAAAATTAATTCCATCTCTACTTATTAATAATTCATCTAAAATACAATTATCATAAGTGCCCGCATCAAGACTAGCAGCTGGCAAATAAGCCTCTCCATTAAAGCCCATACTTACTTGTAAAAATTGTTTGCAAATAACTTGCGGCGGAATTTGATCTGCCACAGTTACAAAAATTTGACAAGTGGATACATTACCACAAGCATCGGTAGCAGAATAGGTTACAGGATAAGTTCCTAATGGTACATTATTAAAAGGGCCAAAACCTGTTCCAAATTGCCACACTGGATTTATTATTACCGCACTACAATCATCCGTTGCTGTTGTTGTAGGTAAGTTAACTGTTGCATGGCAAGAATTAACCAAAGTGCTAACCGTAATATCTTGTGGGCAAGTAAATATTGGCGCTAATGTATCTGCTACTTTGATAAATTGAACATGAGTTTCTAAATCTCCTGTACACCAATCAGCCAAAGTCCAAGTACGAAGAATTAAATAACCCGCACCACAAATATTCAACTGCTGATCAGAATAATCAGCAGCAAGATCACAAAAATTACCAGCGTTCAGCGGCAATCCATTTATATTGGGAAATCCGGTCAGACTTAGATCAGTCGGATCGGATTGGCAATCGATAGCAGGAAGCTGAGTATCGTCCAAATTTGGAGGCATCTGCACATCGGATAAGTAAGATTTCTTAAGTCTTATCCATTGAATACAAGTCCCTTGATTACCCACAGAATCCACCGCTGTCCAACGTCTTTCAATTAGTGCATTTAATGTATCCCCATTATCAACAAAACCACAGGAATAGTTTGTAGGTATATCCACAAAAGATAAGTCTGCAGAAGTTAAGTTTGTGCAGTTATCCATTACGGACGGGTAACCTAGTGCCAATGGACTGATATCATTTCCGCAGTTAAGGGTAGTATCTGAACAGCTAATCAACGGGCTCAAATTATCATAAATAGTAATTTGAGTTGTACAGTAATTATTATCAGAGATCCGGATAACTTTCGCTGATAATGTTTGCCCAATATGATGACACATTACTGTATCACCATGATTGACATTGTAAGAATCCCAAAGCTCCACTCTAAAATCCAAAGGATCACAATCATTATCAACTAATAGCAGACCTGGAGTCACTACGCTATAGCCGTTGTTTCCTATTGAAAGATTTAGGTTGACTCTACAAATCACATTGCAAGCGGAAAGATTGTAAAAGAAGAAGGATGAAAAAATTAATAGAGTGGCTAGTCTCTTTATGAGTTGTGACCGAAGATTTTCGGTAAGATTCCAACTTGTATAAAAAAAGAAAGCCATGGGCATATATTTATTTTGCCCACAGCTTTTGTTATTTGCTATGTCCCTCGATTAATCAAGGTTTTGTTTTTGTTTTTTGTTGCCTAGAAGAGGCGAATTGTTCTGTTTTGTTTTCGTTTCGTCCCGTTCGATTTTAATCGCTCGTTTTTTGTTTTGGTGAACCGTAGGTTTTGGTTGTAAGATTCTGATTCATTTCCCACTAACTCACGATACAAACATACGCTAAGATCAAGGAGAACGCCATACCCGCCAATCGGTAATATGCAAGCCAAATTTTATCTAATGATTAAAGCCATAATAATCAATGTGATATACATACTTTTTTCATTTAATATAAAAGTAATAGTAAAAAATAAGCCCCCCCTTGATTAAAACCAAGGAGAGGCCATCCCAAAAACCAATTGTTATAAACTCTTTATTGTCGACTAGAATCGATTAGATTTCTTACTTGGATCTTGCTTTCGTTCTATGGCAAAATTTATAGATATTTCGTGCGCACCGGTACTGTAACTTTGAAATTCTCCAAAATTCACTTCATAGCTATATAAAAAGCGGATCGCATTATATTTTGTTCCTATACTTAGCCCCATTACTCCTTCATTTCCAAGTCTATAATTTAGACCAGCAATAAGTTGCTCAGAAAGAAAGGAAGCCAATAAATTAAGGTCTGTTAATAAAGGTGCATTCAATGATTGTCGCACTAAAATGGAAGGATTAATTTTTATTTTATTTTGAGGAAAATCGAATCGAGCTCCCACGTTGGCAATAAAGTTAAATGTAGGATTAAAGCCAGCTATATTTTCCAATCTGGAACGCACCAAATTCGGAAAAGAAAGTCCAAAATATACTTGGTCCTTAAATTCACCATAAGCGCCAATACTCGCATCAAATTGAGTCTCACCGTCTACTAGGTCATTTATTAAGATATCATTTTGGTCAAAAATATCTGGATTCGCACCGATGGCACTATTATCTAATCTGATTCGATGCAATTCAGTTGACAATCCTGCTCCAAATTTATAGTCGCCGGCATCAAATCTAATCGCATACGAAAGCTGTGCTCTGTATCTAGTAAGACTAGCGATATTTTCAGAATACAAGAGCGCACCTATTCCCAAATTGTTTCCAACTGGTCCATTATAGTTGACCGAATAGGTATTAGGAGCCCCTGGGAATCCGGCCCAAGAAGATCTTAAATTTAGAAAAACATTGTGGTAGTCCTCATCGAATCCAGCAGCTGCCGGATTGACTAAAACTGGATTAATGGTATAATGTGAAAATATAGATTCCTCTTGTGCATATAATGAAACACAAATCAGAGAAAAAACTAGAGGTAAAAACTTTTTCATAACAAGTTTATTTTCGGTTTTCGGTAATTATTTTCTAAGAATTGTAAGGTGACCTTTCAATTGTTGTGTGACTCCATTTGCAGGATCAACATATTCATAAACATAGAAATATCCTCCTTCTGGAACCATCTCGTTACTAAGGTCCATTCCACGCCAATCATTGCCATATCCAGCTGTTTTGAATACTAGTTGTCCCCATCGATTGTAAATTGACAATTCATTATCCAAGTATCTATAAGCACAAGCGATAATAAATTCGTCGTTTTCTCCATCGCCATTCGGAGTGATAATATTTCTAACATCTGTACATTCTCCGTCGGTTCCTACTTCCGCTGTTTGACTAACAGCACATCCATTATCGTCTGTAACGATCACAGAATAAGTGCCGGGAGATCCGTAGGTAATTTCTTGTGTAGTCTCAGGAATAGGATCCCATAAATAAGAATAGGCACCTGTACCTCCCGTAACATTTGCTGTCAAAGTCGATAAATCCGGATCCTCTACTATATCAATAAGAATTGGAATCGGTCCAGTAAAGTTGATATCTCCAGTAAATACCAATCCATTTAGATCAGTAATAGTGACGCTATAAGCTCCAGCTGTAAGATCACAAACTCTAGAAATATTATCTCCAGTAGACCAATTATATTGTAAAGGGAAGGTTCCTGTACCAAGCGGCAAAACCGCTTCCAAACATCCTTCTCCTCCAACACATTCTATCGGTGTTTGAATAAACTCAACAGCACCAGGGGCCGAGCCATCAACATCAAAACTTGCAATGGCCATACATCCATTCATGTCTGTGACATTGATCACATATGTTCCTGGAACAAGGCCTGCGATATCTTCGTTAGTTTGTCCAGTATCCCAATCAATTTCATATTGACCATAGCCACCAGAAATTTCAGTATCAATTGATCCGTTCATGCCATTCACAGAAGGAGTAACTACTCCTGTAATTGTAAGTGGATTATCTGGAGCAAAGACAGTGTAACTGTAATTTACGGTAGCACCTGCTGCGTCTGTTATTTCCAAATCATAGTCGCCAGCACAAATGTCAATAAGGTTTGGATTTGTCGAACCAGTTGACCACAAGAAAGTATATGGCGGGGTTCCTCCGACTGGTTGATCTACGAAGATCGCACCATCGCAGTTTCCAACGCTTTCATCACATACGTGTGTAATACTTGCCTCAGCCGAAATTCCTAAGCCAACATTCAGCCCTGTTATAATTCCAATACATCCTTTTGAATCGGTAATCGTTACACTATAGGGACTCAGGTTTTCACAAAGACCAGAAACATCTTCACTTGTTGGTCCATGACTCCATTGGAAAGTATATGGTGGCATTCCACCTGAAGGAGTAAGATTTATAAAGCCATTACAATTCTGCCCAGTTGGATCATTATTGTCGGTAATATCTGCTGTAGCAGAAATATCAGCGTACTGCGTAACTTCAAAAGAATAGTTTAATATTTCTCCTTCGTTGTCTACAATCAATACGTTATAGGTACCTCCTGCTAATCCAGTATAGCAGTGAGAATTATCTAAATCTACTACCGGATTTCCATTATCTAATGTAAGCGTGTAAGGGCCGCATCCTCCGAAATAATCGAAGCAAACTTCACCATTAGTGAATCCAAAACAAGCCCCACTTATTTCTTCAAAATTAAATACGCCTAAGGGAGCAGGGTTGATTGTAATAATTTCAGATTCAACTGAACAATTTTTTTCGTCTCTTACTTGAACGCTATAATCACCTTTACAAAGGTCGCTAATTGTCGAACTAGATCCTGCATTACTCCAAATGTACTCATATGGCCCTTGACCATTTGCTGCAGTAACTGAAATTTGACCGTTGCATCCTTGTCCAGTTTCATGAATAACA
>CALGJW010000483.1 GCA_937930025.1 uncultured Saprospiraceae bacterium
ATGATTCCTTTGCTGTCTTCGAAGATGGAGAGAATTATGGAGTTAAATTGAAGAATTGAGTCGACTCGCGGTTCTTTTAACTGCAATTGATTACCATCTTTAGGAATTACCTTGGTGGACTGCGAATTGCAGGCAACTATTGTTAAGGTTGACAATATTAGTACAATATATATAATTTGAATTTTGATTTTCATTATTGGTTTTTTCTATGAGGTAATATAAGGAATGGTTTTATTTATTTCTTCGAAATTCTATTGGATAATTCACCGGTGACGTACTTAAATTTTTATTATCCTATTCAATAATTGTGCGTTATGAATTCGAGGAAATAATTGCGTCCTAGATACACATTTGATTGTTGAAAGCCTTCCTGAGCATGCGTTCAACAAATAGTTTAAGCTGTTGCAAAAAGCAAAATGGAAGTAACCATTCGTGGAAAGGAGACTTATGCAGTTTTGCTAAAGCGATTTTCCATAGGCTCCCCCACCGAATTATTAAACGGTTGGCTGTGACGTAAATTTCTGCATATCTCAAGGAGTTCCGACTATCTTCAAACTCTCCAATGGGTGTTTAAAAATATCAGAGAAGTTCAATTTATATTTAGTAAAGATATCTTGCTCTAATTTTCTTTTCTTTTTGTCGTTGAGAAAATTTAGAAATACTTCAACCGTTTTTCCGAAATTAATGGTCATTCCTTTTTTGATATGAGCGATGAATGGAGCGATAAAATCTCTTAGTTTGCTAGGTATTTCTGAAATTCTAGAAAAGGCTTTAGTTCCTTGAACGAAAAGAGACCCAATACGATTTTCTTGTTTATTTATTGCTCGAGTATAAGATCTGAGCATAATTCCAATGTTGTTATTTAGGTCTTTTCCCTCATAATCTTCATTTGTTTTGATGAGGATATGGAATTGATTTTCCGCGAGTTTCACTTCAACGACCTTGGCGTAGGGCTGAATGTATTTTTTGATTTTTTCTTTGAAGTAGGTTTTATTTTTCTCTAGGAAGAATATTTTTTGGTAGTTGATACCGAAGTTGTGTAAGTAGTAAAATTTGTTTGCTGTGAATTTCATTATCTGATGTTTTGTTATTACATGGACGGAGAAATTTCAAAATTCCATAATTAGAAATTTCATTGATTGGGAGATTAGGGTGTAAGGTGCTGATAATCAGGGACAAAAAATTTTAAAAAAAGTTGAGTTTTCGGAAAAATAACATTTCTTTTGGGAGGATTAACTCTGATTGGCTGTCTTAAGATATGGGGTGACTTACGTGCGCGCGCGCAACTCACCCCATATCTTAAGACAGCCCTTTAGTTAATTTTGACCCAACCCCCTCAATACCTCAATACCCGCTCAATCTCTTCCTCAACCTTCTATGCACTCGGAATCATCCCAGAAAAGTCAGCCAGGTTCGTTGCTACACTTAATGGTATTTTCGAAATTGTGCTGCTGGAAAGCCATTTAGTTCAATTGTCCATCGGACGCCCAGTGAATTGAACCATTTGCGTTGAAAACAATTGGCCTTAATGGAATCACGTTCATTCGACATTGCGCGGAAGGCAATTGCGTCGATAGACAATTGCCACGCAGTGAATTAAACCATTTGCGTTGAAAACAATTGGCTTTATTGGAATCACGTTCATTCGACATTGCGGCGAAGGCAATTGAGTCGTTAGACAATTGCCACGTAGTGAATTGAACTCTTACATTGGAATCACGTTCATTCGACATTGCGGCGAAGGCAATTGCGTCGATAGACAATTGCCACGCAGTGAATTGAACCAATTGCGTTGAAAAAAATTGGCTTTATTGGAATCACGTTCATTCGACATTGCGCCGAATGCCCTTGCGTCGTTAGACAATTGCTGCGCAGCAAATTGAACCATTTGCGTTGAAAACAATTGGCCTTATTGGAATCACGTTCATTCGACATTGCGCTGAAGGCAATTGCGTCGTTAGACAATTGCCACGTAGTGAATTGAACTACTACATTGGTAATTCTTCAATCCCCATCTGCACCATGCTATTCCTCAATTCATCCGTCAATATCTCAAACACATGATCAGGACCATATTTATCCAATGCACAAACGCCATACATAAATGCTCTTCCCAATAAAACGAAATCCGCTCCTAAATGCATTGCGCGCAAAACATCCAAGCCACTGCGAATGCCGCTATCCATGATTAATTTTATTTTTCCTTTGGCTACTGGGACAATTTGCTTCATTGCTTCTACTGAAGTTGGGGCCGCGTCAAATTGGCGAGCACCATGATTGGAAATCACTACACCATCCATCCCGATTTCTATTGCTTTCAGAACATCTGAGGGATGCAATAATCCCTTTATCACTATTGGGCCATCCCATTCTTCTCTTAGTGCCTTGCAGTAATCCCAAGACATATCTCCTCGAAAACCGTGTCGGACAAATTCACCTACAGACTTCATGGTATCGAATTCGGAATAGGTTTCTACCGTTCGCAATCTTGGCAAACCATTTTTTAAAGTGTACCAAGACCAAGTCGGATGAATAATGCCTTGCCAAATAAATCTAGGAGTGATCTTCGGAGGAGTGCTTAATCCTGCTCTTTTGGTTCGTTCGCGTCGACTAGGCATGGGAACATCGGCAGTAACTACTAAAGTATGAAAGCCGGATTGTTTGGCGCGTACTAATAATTTTTTCCGCAAATCTACATCACGAGGAGGGTAGAGTTGAAACCAACCTTGTTCACCAATGTATGGACTTAAAGTTTCAGGAGTTTCGGTTGCGACCGTGCTTAATGTGAAAGGAATATTATTTCTAGCTGCTGCTTTGGCTAAATGAATTTCTGCTCTGGGCCACATCAGTCCTGTTAATCCGACAGGTGCAATGCCAAAGGGTGCGGCGTAAGTTTTTCCGAATAAGTTGGTTTCAATTTTAGGTTGCAATGGACCTTTGCAGAATTGTGGTGTCAGTATGATTTCGTCGAAAGCTTTTCTATTGCGATTGACCAATGTTTCTTGGCCGGTTCCCGTTTGTAAGTATTCCCAAGCGACATGCGGAATACGTGCTCTCGCTTTTTTTGCTAAGTCTTCTATGGCTGGATAGCGATTGAGTAAGGCAGTTCTTTTTTTATCGTATGCCATTTCTTTTTTTATGGTAAAAACAGTGATGCGCTAACTTAAGGAATTAATCGTTGGTTATTCCATCTTAAAGTTTCATTTGGAATAATCTACCCAAAGCAAAATTCCCTTGCCAACTCAGCCAATTTTTTCCAATCCTTACTATACGAACTTGGCACTTGAAGCCAATCCTTCATAGGACGACCCTTTCCAGAAGGATCAAAAAGTTGAGATCCCTTATACTTTTTCAATAATGCTTCATTAGCCGTTCGTCCAACTTTGAATACCATCTCTTCTTCGAAAAAAGCAACGAAGGCTTTCTTGTCAATTTTGCCACAGGGTTTGCCAAAAAGATTTCCAAGTTCAGCATTTGGGATGGAGCTTACTAATTTTTCAAAAGAGGCTAGAGGATTAGACATGTTGCTCGATTTATTTTACGCGCTATGGTAAGTTTGTTTTGTCTGGTAAATATACATTCAAATTGTATAATTGAACTTTAATAAGACTTCATAATGTTACAATTTAGGGCTAACTTGTTTTAGTATTTCAATTATTTAATAACCGGACTTAGATTACTAAGTTCAACCAAAAAACCAAAATATTATGGATGATCTTTTAGGATCTGTTCAATTGTTCAGCTTTGGGTTCGCACCCAGAGGCTGGGAATTCTGCGAAGGCCAATTGATTGCAATTGGTTCAAATACTGCCTTATTTTCTCTTATTGGAGTTACCTATGGAGGAGATGGTAGAACAACCTTTGCATTACCAAATCTTAGGGACAAGTCTCCAGTAGCTGGAATGCATTATTGCATCTGCGTTCAAGGAATGATGCCGACTAGACATTAGTCTTTGGTTAGTATTTGAATGTCAAGGGAACTCACTTTCAATGGAATAGTGAGAGTATCTTTTGCCTAATTTGGAAATAGCCAGTGAATAAAATCCTGAACCTTAAATTTGTCCAAGTGACATTGAGGTTTGGGATATTTTTGTTTCTCGTTAAGCGATATATGTCGTGTAAACACTAGTTACCTACGGTTCATCCTCAATATTTGACGATTCAGTCAGTCTCTTTTTCAATAGCCTTTTTGGTGCCGCATCTTTGGATCATAAAATACCTAAAGATGAAAACCAAGATCACACTCTTATTAGTTGCAATATCATTTTCCATTCATGCCCAACACATTATAGAGGGCAGTATCACCGATCGCTCCGGAGAGCCATTAATTGGCGCCAATGTCTTTATTCCTAGTACTTACGAAGGAACAACCACCGATTTGGATGGTCAATTCAATTTTAATAGTACTGCAGAAGGAACAGTAAAGATCATTGCCCAATACTTGGGTTATGCGCCTGATTCTATTTCTGCAACACTTCCTATAAGTACGCCAATTCAATTCAAACTAAAGGAATCTATCAATAGTTTGGCCGAGGTAGTGGTTACTGGAGGGGCATTAGAAGCCAGTGATACTAGAAAGACTGCGGTGCTGAATTCCATTGATATAGTTACTACTGGAGCAACTGGAGATTTGGTTGAGGCTTTAAGTGTATTGCCTGGGTCAACACCCGCAGGAGAATCTGGCCAATTGCTAGTTCGAGGGGGAGCAGCCAGTGAAACACAAGCATACATTAATGGATTACGTGTTCCAAAGTTTTACACTTCTTCCGTTCCTGATGCAGCCAATCGATCCAGATTTAATCCATTTGATTTCAAGGGAATCACTTTTGCGACCGGTGGATTTTCAGCACAATATGGAGAAACGCTATCTGCTGCATTGATTCTACAAAGTCAAAATCTTCCAGAGCAAGATCGTTGGTCTGTTGGACTGATGTCGATTGGAGGATCAATTGGACATACGAATGTTTGGGGTAAGCAAGCATTTTCACTATCTGCCAACTATACGAACATCGGTGGGTATAAACTAATCAGTAAGGAAGCGCAAAATAGATTTGTTAAGACACCACAAAATGGGGGAGTTCAAACCGGCTATTGGTGGGAAACGAAATCCGGCGGCATGCTAAAAGTGTATGGCCAAGCTTCAAAAAATGTTTATGAAGGAATCCATCCGGAGGATTCTATTTTCTACGGAGGAACGAATCTCTCTTTGAATAATCAAAATGTTTATGGACAAGTAGTATACCAACAGCCAGACGGAGAAAACGGACTTTGGGAATTCGGTGCAGCGGTTGCGATGGATCAAGATAGAATTGGTGTAAATGATTTTGGAAGACAATTGTTCCAGAAGAATTACCAGCTTCGTGCGAAGCGTTCTGGACAGCTAGGGAATATCGCAAAGTGGACCGCGGGAGCTTCTTTCCAAGATCAGTTCGAAGAATTTTCTTTGAGTTATGAAAAAAGTGAATTTACCCCGTTGCAAGATTTGAACCGTAAAACCGTGGCGGCATTTGCAGAGGCAGATTGGTTTTTGAATAAAAAATGGTTGATTAGAACGGGATTGAGATATGATCATTATTTGAATTCTCCAGCACAGGTTTCTCCTCGCTTTCAGATCAGCCATATTTTTTCACCTAACCATCAAATCGCTTTAAGCGGTGGACGTTATGTTCAGAGAGATATTCCAGAGATGGCTTTTAGTACTTCCTTGGATTTCGCTCCTGCCAAAGCAGATCATTTGATGTTGACATATTTCAAAAGCTGGAAGGGTAGGCTGTTGAGAATGGAAGGGTATTATAAAAAGTACAACCATTTGGTTTCAACGATAGATGGAATAAATTCTCCGGATGGTTTTGGTCATGCCAAAGGGGTAGATCTATTTTTCCGAGATAGAAAATCTTTTAAGAATACAGATATTTGGGTAAGTATGAGTTTGATTGATAGTAAAAGAAAATGGAGAGACACACCTGAATTATCTAAGGTTCCATTTTCCGCAGAACAAGTATTATCAGTAGTTTACAAGCGATTTTTTCCTAAGCCTAGCTTTGGAATTAATGTAACTTATCGCTGGCATACTGGTAGACCTTATAATGATCCAAACCTAGGAGGATTTTATCAAAAGAAGACGCCACATTATCATGATCTAAGTGCGAACATTACCTACTTGACGAACATTAAGAATCATTTTACGGTGATATTTATCTCGATGACGAATGTGGCGAACTTTGACCAGGTGCATACTTATCGTTTCGAGCCTACACCTAATGAAAATGGAATTTATCCTAGATCGGAGGTTAGGTCTTTGCTACCTAGATTTCCTTTTGTGGGCGTGTTTATGAATATTAATGAGCGGAATGATAAGATTGGGGTGGATGATATGTAAAGTCAAAATTAAAAAAGTCCAAAGTCCAAAGTCCAAAGTCAAAAGGCTAAAGTCAAAAGTCCAAAGTCAAAAGTCCAAAGGCTAAAGTCAAAAGTCAAAAAGGCTAAAGTCCAAAGTCCAAAGTCCAAAGGCTAAAGTCAAAAGTCAAAAGGCTAAAGTGTCGTATACCGTGAGTCGAAAATATTGCGATCGAAAATGCGTAGTGGTCTGAATTAGGAATTCAGACAATTTTACAGAGAAAAAGCCAAGCTGAAATTGCTGATGGAACGGCACCTATCTTTTTGAAGGGAAAACACTGGTCGCTCCTATTAAATAAAAAAAACTTAAGTGTTAGTGTCACATCTTGGAGTATCTGTGTGTATTACCTATGAACGACCGGTTGAATCGATATTATTAAACAATTAAAAATAAACTAATGATATATAGTTATAAATACATATTTTTTATCCTAAGCATGATTTTCCTAGCTTCTTGCACAAAGGAAAACCTAGACACTGATGTTACGATGGAGGATGAGGTTGTTGTTGAAGTAGTTTCTTGCACAGTTGATGTTGCCCTGGAAGAGAATATTCCAGGCGAATTAAGAGCTGCAATCACTGATGGTGTCGCTCCTTTTACTTATAATTGGTCAACTGGAGAAACGACAGAAAATATTATCGTTGATGTTTCTGGGATCTATACCCTTATGGTTGTTGATGCAGAAGGCTGCATTGCAGAATCAGCTATCGAGTTCAGTGAAGACGCTTGTAGTGGATTTTCAGTTGAAATAGGTCTGACAATGACGCATTTGGCGGTGGTTGATCACGGTGGAACTGCTCCTTTTTCTTACAGCTGGTCTAATGGCGAAACAGTTGGATATATTCCCTTAGATGGGAGTGATGAATACGAAGTTACGGTCACCGATTACGATGGTTGTATCACTACTGAAGCAATAGATGTTACGATTCCTTGTGCAGGTTTTATCCCAATTCTTTTTCATAGCGATGTGAATGGAGATGTCGGTGCAGAAATTGTAGGAGGGGTCGCTCCTTATCTTTATGAATGGAATACAGGGGACACAACTCAATCAATTGTCGGGCCTGTAGATTCTGGAACGTATATAGTGACGATCACCGATGCTAATGGATGTGTTGAGACCAGATCAATCGTAGTTCCATAATAATAGTATGAAAAAATAGACAAAACGAGGCAAGATCATTTATATGGATTTTGCTTCGTTTTTTTCGACATATAAAATAGAATAAATGTACCCTTGAATGGTATCATGCAGATAGATCACAAACTGATAAATGGCTGTCGCCGGAATAACCGGGAAGCGCAAAAGCAAATGTACTTGTTGCTTTTGCCATACCTAAGAGCTGTTGCCAATAGATATCTCCGTAATACTTCTTATGTCAAAGATGTTCTACAAGAAAGCTTTATGAAAATTTTCGAAAAGCTTAATGAGTATGATAGTCAAAAGGCATCCATCAAGAATTGGGCTGCGCGAATAGTTATTAATAAGAGTATAAATTATAATAATAGAATTATCAAAGAGTCAACGACAGAAATAGATGAAAAGCAAAGGCCGGTCATCTGTTTTCCTAGCGTTCTAGCTGATCAATCTGAACAACATTTGCTCTACCTTCTTAAGCAGATGCCTGAAAATTATTTCATTGTCTTCAACCTATATGTGATAGAAGAATATCGCCATGAAGAAATTGCTAAATTTTTAAATATCTCCGAGTCACTTTCTAGAAAACGGTTGTCCAGAGCACGTGCTTGGATCAAAAAGACCTTTCAAGATAAAAAAAACTTGAGGGATGAGCATTTTTTATTCTGTCATTAAATTAAAATAATCTGATGAATAAGTTAGAAAGAGAATACAATAATCGATTTAAGAATCAGGAATTACCTAATAGTGATTTTGATGCAGAAGACTTATGGGATTCTATTGAGGATAACTTAACAGAAGAAAATACTCCAATTGGCGGAGCTGGCTATAAATGGCCATTTGAATTAATGCTGGGTTTAGGTCTTACAGGTCTTGCAGTTCTATTGTATTTTGTGCTTGGACAGCCATTAGTTCAAGACAATGGCTTAAGTGAATTTACCACACCTCAAGCATTGACTTTGCCGCCCTTCACTACTGATTTAAATTCTATTCCTGCTATAAGCAATACTCAGGAATCAGCCAAAGATCAAACTTTACAACCAGAAAAAAATAGCGCAAGTACAGCGCAAGAAAACAAAATTGCCAGAAGTAGGAATAGTAATACAGACAAAATTACTTCACAAACAAAGAAACAACAGAAAAGTACTTACCTCGATAAGGCAAGCCTAAAGAAAAAAAATCTAAAGAAAGATAAGACACAAGAATCTGGAAGTCTTCTCTTGGCAAATCGAGCAATTTTAGCGGCTAAGCCGAACATTTCTAATATTGCTTTGGCAAATGAAATTGACAAAGTCTTTGAAGGAGAAACTACAGCAACCAAGGTTACTAGTTCTTCTGTTGAGATGGGGACAGGAAATATTGCATCTAATTCCATGGATCAAAACAATCAGCTCGAGGTAGATTTATTACCAACTCTCGCATTGATGGACCTAATATTAGAAGTTGATATCATTCCGATGGAAAAAGAATTTTATAAAAGTATGGTTGTCGATGAAAGTAAGACTAAAGCCATCTGGAAAATTGGAGGAACTGTTGGGGTTAACATGGTACATTTTAAATATCGATCGAAGAGTAATAACCTACTTGCTGATGAGAAAAATAAAGCGGAAAAAGTGATTATCGGAGCAACTTATGGTATAAAGGTTGATCGGCCATTTAGGAATGGATTAGTTCTAGGTTCAGGTTTAGAATACAATCAACTTTGGTCTCGGTTCAACATAGAAAAACAAAAAGACTACCAAATATTGAAAGAAGATCAATTGGTAAAAGTATGGGTGGA
>CALGJW010000484.1 GCA_937930025.1 uncultured Saprospiraceae bacterium
TTACCAAGTCGCATATTATCAATAAATGAAATTCCTGAAAGCCAGTTGCCGCTATCCGAACCCCATGGAAACGTTCCCTGTTCTCCATTTTGCCGGCCGGCAAAATTCCACATGAAATACCTGACATACATCCAATTCAACTGATATTGAAAAAAGAATTTGATGTTATCTGAAAAGTTTGGACGCCCGGCAGGTACCTGTGCATTCCCTCCTAAACCCATCCAGAGTTTATAAAGCTGCTGCCTAGTATTGTCTTGATGGCCCATACGAGGAAAGAGCACCTTTTTACTGTCAGGATAAACTGGGGTAATTTTTTTATCTAATAATTCATACTTATCTCCTACTCGCTTATATCTATCCTTTGTCTCAGTGCTAGTGTGCTGCGTGTCAAATTGTGGTCCGTACAACAATGGTCGTTCTCCATATTGTTCTCTATTCAAATAAGTGATTAGCTGAAAAGGATTGTCCGGTGTATTCATATTAATTGGCGTATTCGCATTTGCACGAATAACGACCATTCCCAAAGTTGAAAACCCAATTACCACCAAAGCCGCAGCGAAAATCAACTTTTGCCCTAAATTACTTTTTAAGCCTTTGGACCATCTAAATCCAAACACAAAAGCTATAATTAAAATAAATACCAATGGAATAACTCCGGAGTTAACGGGAGCGCCCATTTTATTTACCATTATAATATCGAGGTAAGACCAAAGTGTAGGAATACCAACTAAGACTATTTTTTGGATAAAAACCATGAAGACCAATCCAATACCTACTGCCGCTCCAGCTCCAAGCAAATTGTGGTTCTTGTATTTTTTGAAATAATACAACAATGCCAATGCAGGGAAAGTCAGAATACTTAAAAGGTGAACTCCAATAGAGAGACCAGCAGAGTAGATTGAAAAAATTGCCCAACGATCCGTCTCTTCCTCATCTGGTAAATAGTACCACTTCACCATCGCCCAAAGGGTCAAACAGGTAAAGAAAGTTGACAAAGCATAAACCTCTCCTTCTACTGCTGAAAACCAAATCGAAGAGGCAAAGGCAGTTGTCAAACCAGCTACAAAGCCCGAAGCAGCCAGTGCTATAGTATCTGCTTGGCTTGGATCCTCTTCTCTTCCTTTCAATGCCAGTTTACCAAGCATGATAGTCACCCAACAAATTAACATAGCCGCTAAGGCTGTAGCAATACCACTTAACATGTTTACCGAAAATGCAATTGCTGTTGGATCATCAGATACGATCTCTGCAACTACGGTGAACATTCTCCCAATTAATAGAAACAAAGGTGCTCCTGGAGGGTGAACTACTTCCAATTTATGAGCTCCGGCGATAAATTCACCACAATCCCATAAACTACCTGTTCTTTCAGCAGAAAAGAAAAATACAGTTACTGCAATAATAAATACAGCTATTCCCGTCCATCTGAAAATTTTCTTTGAATAAGTATCCATGTAAAAGGTCGATTTGTATGCCAATCTCGGGTAAAAAACCCTGAGGGTGATTGTTTTTTGATTCGTTTGATTTGTCTTAAAAACAAACCGCAAAACTAATAAAATATTAGCAAGGCCTCGTTTTTTAAGGACTCAAGCCTTCTTATTACCCTATTTTAAACTTTGCCAATCTATTTCACGATTTTGGTTGAAAATTCGGCAGCTCAAATGGGTCTTGCTAGTCTCTATGAAATACGCCACAGAAATTGAATTGTTCCCTTTAAATCGGCAATGATCCTATACAGGTGGGACACTTTGGCTATCTTTGTCTTATGATTTTTAAGATATTAATCGTTGGCGGCGGAATTTACCTATTGTATCGATGGACGGTAAAACCAGCGATCGAGGCACCGGAGGAAGAAAAACAGGAAGATGAATGGGTGGATTACGAGGAAGTTGATTAGCCTGAAATGCTGTTTCTGGGTTAAAATAGTTGGCATTTGAACCCTTGATCTCTAACGTTTATTCTAATAAAGTTAGCATTATTGAAAATCGGCTCTAATTGGCGAAATGGCTGGCTGAAACGCCCAGCCCTCTAAGTGAACCCCTGGCTTAAGATAATGTGCCAATCAGGCACTTTAATAGATTAGAGAAATCCTGGCCAAGAAAACTTTTCTTACCGCCCAGGAAATTTTTTCATGAAATCTGGCAGATTTTTCAAGGCAATGATTTCTCGGTTTCTTTGCCGGCTTTCTGAAGCTGGAAGGCCATTATAGACTTTTCCTTTTTCCAGATTTTTATTTACTAGGGTTTTTGCTAGGACGGTCACATCATCTTCTATAGTGATGGCTTGCACCACCCCAACATCTCCGTATAGCACCACGTTATTTCCGATGTTGGCTTTTCCGGCTATTAATACGCCCGCGGCTAGCAAGCAATGTTTTCCTATAGTGGCACCATGACCTACATGAACTTGGCAATCCAATTTAGTTC
This sequence comes from uncultured Saprospiraceae bacterium, assembly GCA_937930025.1. GTDB lineage: Bacteria > Bacteroidota > Bacteroidia > Chitinophagales > Saprospiraceae > JABDJM01. Next base: position 2,427 of record CALGJW010000484.1, read on the forward strand.
CTTCTCCAATGATGGTATCGCCAGAGACTCCTTTATTGATAGTATTCAAAGCACCGATTTCAACATGATCTTCAATTATCACTCTTCCGCCGGATCGCCATTTTTTATGCCCATCCGTTCCTCGTTTATAATAAAACGCGTCTGAGCCAATGACACAACCTGGTTGGATCGTGACGTGATCACCAATAATGGTATGTTCAAGAATCACTGTGTTGGCTTGGATATGGCTGTATTTTCCGATTCGCACATTTGGACCAATGATTACTCCTGGTTCGATGATTGCGGATGCATGAACGTATGCAGAAAGATCGACCGTAGCGGACAAAGGTCGATGCGGTCGTTGCTTAGAAACAATGTCATTATACACCTCAAATGGATTATCAGCCAAGAGAATCGCTTTGCTGGCAGGACAATCAGCGCGTTCATTCAAGATGATAATCGTCGCAGCAGATTCCAAAGACTTTTTGAAGTACTTTTTTACATCTGAAAAAGTAATATCGCCTTCTTCTACTTTGTGAATTTCGTTGATCCCCAAAGCTATCAGGCTATCATCTCCAATAATTTGGAGTCCGTAATCTTTGGCAATTTGCGCAACGGGAATAGGATCTTGAAATTTCATTGATTACAATTATTACTATTAATGTGCCTCCAACCAGTTCTGTCCAGTTCCCATTCCCACAAGGATTGGAACCTTCAAATCTGGAATGGCATTTTTCATTTTTTCTTCGATGATTGGCTTCAGTTTTTCTAATTCGTCTTTATGTATATCGAAAACCAATTCATCATGTACTTGCAGGATCATCTTTGATTTAAAATTTCCTTCTTTGAGCACTTTATGGATATTGATCATTGCAATTTTGATCATATCGGCAGCAGTACCTTGAATGGGCGTATTGATTGCAATGCGCTCTGCGTTCGATCGCTCTAGTCCTGAACGTGAATTGATATCTCTCAAGTATCGTCGTCTGCCGAGCAAGGTGGTTACATAACCGTTTTCACGAGCAAACTCTACGGTATCATCCATATAATTTTTCAATCCTTGGTACTGGGCAAAATAACTTTTGATAAGCTCAGAGGCTTCCGTTCTTTTCAGTCCCAATTGCCTTGATAAATTGGTTGCTCCTGCGCCATAGATGATACTGAAGTTTACGGTCTTGGCATTACGTCTTTCATCAGGTGTAACTTCCTCCAATTTTTTCCCATAAACTCCAGCCGCCGTGGCTTGATGAATATCATGTCCATTTGCGAAGGCGTGTAGCATAGCTTCGTCCTTAGAAATTTCAGCAATAAGACGCAATTCAATTTGCGAATAATCTGCGGCTAAAAGAATATAATCTTTCGATCTCGGCTCGAATGCTTTTCTGATTTCTCGGCCCGCTTCATTTTTGATCGGAATATTTTGAAGGTTAGGATTTTCCGAACTCAATCTTCCGGTTGCTGCTCTAGCTTGGTTGAAATTACTGTGCACTCTTCCCGTTTTGGAATTGACCATTTTCGGAAGTGCATCGACATAGGTTGATTTTAGCTTCGTAAGTTTTCGGTATTCTAAAATATTTTTTACGATTGGGTTATTGACTGCCAATTCGTTTAGCTTCACCACGTCGGTGGAATATTGTCCGGTCGCCGTTTTTCGCCAACGGTATGGAATTTCCATTCTCTCGAAGAGAATTTCTCCCACTTGTTTAGGAGAAGAAATATTGAACGGTGAACCAGCCATTTCGTACACTTTTTTCTCTTGTGCTTCGATTAATATGGCTAGGTCCTTTGAATAGTTATTTAAAAAATCTGGATTGATTCGAACCCCTTCGAATTCCACATCAGTCAATACCTTAATTAAAGGAGCTTCAATCTCTTCGTATAGTTTGATCGTTTCAATTTCTTTTAACTTAGGTAAAAGGACTTGTTTGACTTGCAAAGTTAAGTCTGCGTCTTCCCCTGCATATTCTTTTGCTTTTTCTAGTTCGACGGTACGCATTGATAATTGATTCGGACCTTTTTTCCCAATCAAATCTACAATCGGCACCATCTTATATTTAAGATATGCTTCCGTCAAATAATCCAACTTGTGTCGTTGATCTGGCTCTATTAAATAATGTGCGATCATTGTATCGAACAAGGGTCCGGCAATCTCAACGCCATACCATTTCATCATCAACATATCGTACTTAATATTCTGACCTACTTTTTCAATCTTGGGATTTTCAAGAATGGATTTGAATTCTACAGCGATAGATTTAGCTTCTTCGAAATCTTCTGGAACCGGCACATAAAAAGCTTTGTGCTTTTCGAATGAAAAAGCCAGACCGACCAACTCAGCTTCATTTGCATCAATCCCAGTAGTTTCTGTATCGAAAGAAATTATTTTTTGCTTGGACAATGCCGTGATCAATTTTTTTCGCTCAGCCGGAGTGTTTACCAGACGATAATCATGTTCCACATTTTCAATATGAAATTCTGCGTTTGAATGAACTGGAATAACTGGTTGGGAAGTATCTTTTTTTGCTGATGAAGTAGTGCCTCCAAATAGTGATCCTTGTTGTCCGGCTCCAGCACCCGATTGGGCTGAGTTATTTTCTTTAGACCCAGCTGGTGCAGCCAGCGCAGAGTCTCCCAAAATATTTTTCGCCAAGGTTCTGAATTCTACTTCTTTGAAAACTTCTGCCAAAACCTCCTTATTCATCTCCTCCACTTTGTATTTATCCGCATCAAATTTAACGGGAGCATTGATATCAATAGTGGCTAACAATTTGGAGAGTCTTCCTTGCTCCGCAAATTCAATAATTTTTTCTTTTTGTTTTCCTTTTAGTTTATCAGTATTTTCTAGAACACCTTCTAATGAATCAAATTGATCTAATAATTTAACGGCCGTTTTTGCTCCGATTCCAGGGAGTCCCGGGATATTATCTGAAGCATCTCCTTGCATTCCAAGAATATCAATGACTTGATCAACACGTTTAATCTGCCATTTTTCACAAACTTCCTTTTCTCCTAAAATCTCAACCTCACCACCTTTCCTACCTGGCTTATACATAAAGACTTTATCACTCACTAATTGAGCGTAATCTTTATCTGGAGTCATCATGTAGACTTCGAATCCTTCTTTCTCTGCTTGTTTAGCCAAAGTTCCGATTACATCATCTGCTTCATAACCTTCACAGGTCACCACTGGAATATTAAATCCTTCAATCACTATTTTAATGAAAGGTAGGGCCAAAGTAATGTCCTCTGGCTGAGCATCTCTATTTGCCTTATAGGGCTCATACATTTTATGCCTAAAAGTTGGCCCTTTGAGGTCAAATGAAACAGCGATGTGAGAAGGTTCTTGATTTTTCAACACATCCCATAAAGAGCGAGTGAATCCGTTCACTGCAGAGACATTTTGTCCTTTTGAATTAATTAAGGGTCTAGAGATGAATGCGTAATGCGCTCTATAAACTAATGCGTGTCCGTCTAGTAGGAATAACTTCTTTTCAGCCATAATTTTCAATTCGAAAGGACAAGATAGTAATGAGAATTGAGAATTGGTTGAATGCAATGAGTTGAATGCCTCACAAGTTTTTGGCAAACGGCCTATTTTTTAGTTTAAGACTTTACAAACCTAAGTAGATAAATGTATTTGTGCTTAAATAAGCAGGGACGATATTAGCTGCCGCTCCGCTTCCCCCACTATTCAGGTTGATATCATGAAAGTGCTGACCAGAAGTACCAGAATTAAACGATGGGATATTGACACTGTGATTGTGATTGCCTGCAGAACGATTAAGTATGTTGCTAGCTGCTGAAGAAGCAACCGTTTGGTTCCTATCAGTAGTTCTGAACGCTTGGTGATTATTTCCATGCGGATACCCTTGAGAGGTACTACTATTATTGTCATTGAAAGCCGTTTGGACGTCATGCGTATGATTACCCGTTGTAGTCGTGTTAGTATTTGGAGGATCTATACTATGGTTATGTGATCCATTCATTTCAGATGATCCGATGAGCATGTAATTGGGAATGTTGGACAATGTAATAGTGAGAGAATCCTGACCTCCAGTAGAATTTAGCGTCCCACGGCTAGTTAATACCCTATTTGTCGCATCTGGGATAAAGGTGCTAAACCCCAAGCTTGATGCCGCAAGCTGGGCATTTGAAGAAAGGCTACTTATGCTTCTTCCATCTAACAAATACCAACCTGTATGATCTGTCGTTTGAAAACCGTGCTTGATATCTCCGAAGGTATGGTCATTTAATTTGCTATCTAAAAGTCGCTCCCATTGACTACCGTTGTTAAAATAATATCCCTCTTCAACATTATTGGGATGGCTGCCGCTATTCGCAATGTTAAAAACTACCATTCCTTGCACATGAGCTGCCATTGGAGCTGCAGTCAACTTGTCTGTTAATGCAACTCTAGGAAAGACCAACCCTTTGTTCGGACTTTCTAATTCCAAAATGGCGTCGGCATTTACCGTAGGTGAACCGCCAATTTTAACTTGAGCATCGAGGAGTGGAAGATGTATACAAAAAATGAATGCAGCTAATAAAAGTAAATTTCTCATTTGATCCGATTTATTATAACACAAAGTTAAATCGATCGGATTTGAATAAAATCACCTGAAAGTATGATTTTTCAATTTTCGCCTTATTTATAGGCAGTAAAAAAGGCCCACCTGCTTGAAGCAGATGGGCCTTTAAAATTCTTTATGTATTGCTTACAGGTTGTAAGTAAATCCAAGCAACCAGTACGACTGTAATGGATTCTCTGTATCAGGTAAGTCTCCGATCTTTAGAAGAGGATCAGTTCCAGGCACAGCAAGGAAGTTGTTGAATCCTTCTTGCTTGTTACCTCTAAGTCCAAGTTCAAATCCAACTCCAAGACCTTTAAAGATATTAAAGTTAAACCCGTTAATCCAAGTCCAGTTAGACAAATTTTGCGTATCAGCATAACTGATAAAAGCAGATAATTTAGATTTCCAAGCAATTCCTTTAGGAAGAGATTTTGTATAATCAGCTACAAGCTTAGCACCTAAAGAAGACTCATATTGAAGATCTCCAGAAGACATTACTATGTTGTAATTTAATGGGTGTATCACTACTACAAGGTCAGTGATAGGTGTCCAAGTCATACCAACTCCGATATCCAAATATCCTGGATCATTAAAGTTAGAGATTACTGTAGAACGGTATTCCCCTAAAGCAGAAACTGCCCATTTTTCAGTTAATTTATAACCGAAAAGCGATGAAATGTTTATTGCATCAGCAGTTTTTGAATACTTATCTAAGCTGTCAGGAAGTGCAATATCAGTATTGGTATTCAATTTAGTATAACCAACGGTTAGGTTACCATCATTTCTCCAGAAATACTTCTCCTGGTTGTAGTTAGCGAATCCGTTTCCTGAGAATCCAATTGTTGACGCGAATGTGTTTGGGTTTGCTGCACCAAGCCATTGGTTGAAGTTACTAAAGTTCATTCCTAGTACACCAGCAGCTCCTTTCGTCCAGCCAGGTAGGTTTGCAATACTTGCTGCAAGTGTTGCCACATCACCTTCTAAAGATTTGATTTGACCTTCTTTTGCAGCGATATCTGCTTTGATCTTATCTACATCTAGAGGTGCATCTTGTGCTAAAAGTGAGCCACTTGTGAAAAGCAACAAGACTAGGGTTAAGGGTAAAAGTGTTTTTAACATACTGAGTTTTTTGTTTACTTAATATTTAGATTACGAAATAATTTCCACTGTTTCAGCACTGAGCTTATGAAGTGGTATAATAATTTTATTACTATTTTCTGAGCGCAATGTTACGGTAGAACTATCCATTTCAATAATTTCTCCGGAGGCATTATTTACTTTTATTTTATCACCAATTTTAAATTTATCCTTACTATAAAATGAAGTAAGAAAATTGGCCATGGTATCTTTTGACGCAATTCCATACCCTAAGCCAAAAGCGAAAACTGCACCTCCCAATATTACTGTCAAATTGTTACTGATGAAATCCGTATCAATCCCAATTTGTGACAAGGCAGTAACAATGGTCATTAAGAGTATAAAATAAAATACGAAGGACCCGATCAATGATGCCGAAGGAATTCCTAAAGATTTTGTTGTCGTGTTTACAATATTTTTAAGAAAATCCGCTATTACAAGACCAATTGCCAGCACGATGCATGCAGCAATAAGTTTTGGTACAAAATCAAAAATGTCAACGATTACATTTGAAACAGCCTCAAAATCTAGAACATCTGCTGCCACTACAGCAAAGAGCAGAAACAGGATATAATAAACTCCTTTACTGATCACATCTGAGAGCACAAAATTGAAATTGGATTTATCTACAATTTCAATTTCGTTAATCTTATCTCCTAGGCGATCAATTTGAATAGCCTTGAGTCCTTTGTTAATCAGGGAAGCAATAAGCTTTGACAACCAATAGCCAATCACGAGGATTACTATTGCTCCCACCAACTTTGGAATTACATCCAAGAACTGATAACCTAGTTCAGTAAATGAGTTAATAATTCTTTCAAACATCGTTTTCTTTTTAGGGGTTTGGTTTTATTCTAGGGTTATCTCACTTCGCCATTCGACTCAGAATCCTTTTGGTCTTTTTTTGAAGGTGTTGCTCCAAACAACATCATTATCAATTCGATCATCTTTGAGAAGTACAACTCAATGACATTTCCTGCGAATTGTCCTGTTTTGACAACACCCATTACTTGATGTTCTACTTTTTCTGGAGCATGTGGGATCAACTCTTGATCCTCTTGTGCCATTTTTTTAAAATTATTTGTTGCAGCCATAATCAGTAATTAGTATATTTTTCCTTATAAGCTAATTGTGCTTTTGTCTTCGCACGTTTTAATTGCATCTTAACCGCAGATTCATTTTTGTTTAGTGCTTCTGCTATTTCCTTTATTGATAAATCATCCTGATATTTCATTAAAAGGATCACCTTATCTCCTGGTGGTATTAATTCTAAAACTTCTCTAAGTCGACCGACTTCCATTGCCAATATTTCCTCATCTTCATCATCATCAATCAAGTCCGGCAAATCTTCCGCTTCATCCGTAAATAATTGCTTATCTCTTTTTTTCCTTCGAATAAAATCGATACAAAAGTTATAAGTAACGGAATAAAGCCAAGTAGAAAATTTCGATTTCTCTCCAAAGCTTCCAAGTTTTAAAAAAACCTTGGTAAAAATCTCTTGGGTGGCGTCTGCGGCTAAAGCCTCATCCTTCAACATCGATATGCACTTTGCATACACTTTTGTTGAGTATCTCCGATACAATTGATTGAATGCATTGGCATCACGATTATTCAAATACTGCTTGATTAGAAGCAGATCCGATTGTTTGTCAATGTTTGTGATTTCAGTCAATGGCAATAGGGCTAATAATTATGGAAAATTCTGATGGTTGCAAACATCGCGCAAAAATAGAAGAATCCCTTTTAAATCTTAAGCTCATATGCCTTTTGTACCCTAATGGAGGATGCATTTAGGACGGTTAAGATTTCAAAAAGACACAAATTTTAACACAAAAAAAGAGGTAGTGCGAATTGCACCACCTCGGCCCTAACCAAATAAAACCAAATATTCTTCTTGTCAAAAGGGACAAATTTATCTTGAAAGCCCTATAAACAGGACTTAGTGTTCTTTTTACAAAAATACTTATTTTTTGCATTTCATCCTCACTTTAATGTAAATTCGTCAACTACTTCTCCTTCATTTCGATAATGAAATAGCCAATTAGATATATTTTATATTTAATACATCTTTCCGTAAAATTTAATGTGGCCAACTATTGATTTGCCAAATTATCTTTCAATTAAGAAAAATTAAAAATTTTCCTTACTCTTGAAAAAAATTCTTCTATGAGCCAATTAAATATGATTTTGTTGTTTCTAGCAATTAGCCTATCGGCTTCCTTTCCGTTACTTGGCCAAGAAGAAATACAAGACGAGGATGCCTTTTTTATCAAAAAATTATATGATCGTTCTCTTACAGATCCTGCCGCCCATCAGTGGTTGGAGCATTTATGTAAAAAAATAGGAGGAAGGCTATCTGGTTCTGAAAATGCTGTAAAAGCAGTAGACTACACGGCTCGAGTATTGGATTCAATAGGTATGAACTCAGTAATCAAACAACCTTGCGAGGTTCCGCATTGGGTCCGTGGCGAAAAAGAACTCGTTCAGGTGCTAAAACCAGATGGATCAAAAACCGATCTAAGTGCCTTGGCCCTGGGAAATTCAATTGGAACAGGACCTAATGGTATTGAGGCAAAAGTAATCGAGGTGAAATCATTGGATGAAGTTGAAAACCTAGGAAAGACTATAATTGAAGGAAAAATAGTTTTTTACAATAGACCTATGGACCCTACACAAATTAGAACTTTCCATGCTTATGGAGGAGCTGTTGACCAGCGGGTATATGGGGCTAGTAAGGCAGCTGAATATGGAGCTGTAGGAGTTTTGGTAAGATCGATGACTACCCGAACAGATGACTTTCCGCATACAGGAGTAAATGTGTATAAGGATGGTGTGAAAAAAATTCCAGCGATTGCCATTAGCACAATTGGGGCTGATCGACTCAGCAAGATGATCAAGGAAGGCGAGCTTAGCATTTTTATCAGAAATAATTCTGAAATGCTGGATCCAGAAATTTCGCATAACGTCATTGGAGAATGGACCGGCAATGAAAATCCAAACGAGATTATTCTGGTGGGAGGACATTTAGATTCTTGGGATGTAGGCGAGGGCGCGCATGATGATGGAGCGGGTTGTGTGCAAGCGATGGATGCTTTACGATTGCTCAAGGTTTGTGGATATACCCCAAATAGAACTTTGCGAGCGGTTATGTTTATGAATGAAGAAAATGGATTAGGTGGCGCATTAGCTTACGCGAAAGCTTCCAACGAGGCAAAGGAATTTCATTTAGCAGCCATTGAATCAGATGCCGGTGGATTTTCCCCTAGAGCTTTTGCCTGCGACGCGGAAGAATCTGTTTTAACCGATCGCTTTAAAAAACTTTCTGAAGTATTCTCTTTGCTAGAACCTTATGGCTTATCTTTAACAAATGGAGGTGGCGGCGCGGATATTAATCCTTTGAAAAGTCAAAAGGGCATACTCATTGGATTAAGACCAGATTCACAAAGATATTTTGATTTTCATCATGCAAAGAATGACACCTTCGAAGCAGTAAATCAAAGAGAACTACAACTCGGAGCGGCTGCAATGGCAAGCTTAATTTATTTAATTGATAAGTACGGATTATAACCTATGCAAACATTTCATCCCCCGGCTAATTTACCAACCCAATATGTAAAAATGGGTGAACTTAGGTTTCGCCTATTTATTCCCGACCAGACCATTCAAGATCGCATTAAAGTTTTATCCGATCAGATTAAAAAAGATTATGCTGGCAAAAACCCTTTAATCATATGCGTTTTAAAGGGAGCCATCCTTTTTCTTTCTGACTTAATGAAGGCTTCTGAAATAGAAGGACAAATAGATTTTGTTCGTTTGACTTCATACGAAGGAACGGTATCCACTGGAAATGTCACCGAGGGAATGAGTGCGGCTAGCAATGTAAAAGATCGAGATGTGCTCATTGTTGAAGATATAGTTGACACTGGAAATACATTAAATTATTACATTAAAAAGTTGAAGGAACAAGAACCTAAGTCGATCAAATTGGCAGCACTTTTATTAAAACCAGAAGCATTGAAATTTCCAATTGAGGTGGATTATTTAGGTTTTAAAATTCCCAATTTTTTCGTTGTGGGTTATGGATTAGATTATAACGAAGAAGGAAGAGGCTTCAGGGATATTTATCAATTGGATTTACCTGATGTTGGCTTGAAATAAAAAACTATTTCTAAATATTAAGAATAGAACTGCTTTCTTACGGCTATCTAAATTTCAAAGAAACTTATGTTAAAAGTTTTGATCATAGTGGGGATAGTTTACCTAGCAGTTTGCTTATTCTTTTACTTTGCGCAAGACTTTTTCTTTTTTCATCCTGAAAAATTACCAAAAGGATTTCGATACAAATATCCCTTTCCCTTTGAAGAAGTAAATTTTGAAATGGAAGATGGTGGATTGGTCAATGGATTACACTTCAAAGTTCCAAATGCCAAAGGAGTGGTTTATTATTTCAAAGGCAATTCTAGAAGCATAAAGGGTTGGGGGAAATTTGCTAGGGATTTTCTTGGCAAAGGTTATGACTTCTTTGTAGTTGACTATCGAGGGTTTGGAAAAAGCACAGGCCAAAGAACGGAAGCTATTTTATATAATGACTCCCAACATGTGTATAAGTGGCTCACTAAGATTTATTCCGAAGATCGCATACTCATTTATGGTCGATCGATGGGAAGTGGAATTGCCACGAGAATAGCCAGCTGGAATGATCCTAAAATGTTGATTTTAGACTCTCCTTATTTCAGTTTTTTCCATCAGGTCAAAAGATATGGCTTTATACTACCAATAAAGTGGCTACTGAGGTATCAGATTCGAACCGATAGATTTTTAAAAAAGGTCAGTTGTCCAGTGTTTTTGATACATGGAACCAAGGATCGTCTTATCCCATTCCAGGCCAGTAAGGACCTAAAGCTGATATCTCCAAATAACACTAAATTATGTCCAATCGAAGGAGGCGGGCATAATAATCTACCAGACTTTCCAGAATATCACGAAATCCTATACGATATACTGAACGATCAAGCGCTATTTGAAGGACTTAGAGGTGCTGCTGCCTTAAAAATCGCTTAATTTTTAGAAAATAATTCATTTGCCCCTTTACTGAAAGGTTAATTTGTGTTAGCTTTGCGTTCGCATTTGAAAAAATGTTGGAATTGACCCATGGTGTAATGGTAACACATCGGTTTTTGGTACCGACGTTCAAGGTTCGAGTCCTTGTGGGTCAACAGTTAAAGGCTTCCTTCGGGAGGCCTTTTTCTTTAAATCTTTTTAGACTTCCGATTAATCCGCAAATTGATGATAAATTTGTAGTCGCTAAATTCCCTTACTACCTATTACAATTTTCAGCTATTTGAAAAAGACAACTACTAAATGTCTATCCTAAATCGGACAATTGTTGCATTCAACCCGATATTTTACTCCAAATAATCAAATATTGCCCCAATTTAACCACTTCATATTAATTTCGTAACTAATGTGTTAATAGACTGGCATATTCCTTGCATTTACGAACTTGACTACGACCTAATCTAAGATACATAATTCAACAACCCACCCCCCTACAATAAGTCTATCTTATTAAAATGATATACCTACCCCGTATATTATTATTGAATTGCGCCTTAAAACCTTAGAAATGAAAAAGACATTAGGTCTAGTAATTACTTTAACAGTAATCTGTTTTTCCAATTTTACTTTGACAGCCCAAAGCATCAGCTTCGGGCCAAGTATCCCAGCTGCAACTGCCGAAACGGTTACTACCTGTTCTGGCCAAAGTCAATATTCCGTTGAATTCTCCAATGGTGCTACTCAACTTTCAAACGTAGGAATTGAAGTACAATTAAACGCAGGAGTTGAATATATACCTGGTTCGTTTACTTTTACTTCCAGTGGATCAGCTGCTGTTGTTGAAGCGAGTATGACAGATTTAAACAGACCAAAGTTTAAGATTGAAACATTAGATGCTGGGGAAGAAATAATTTTAAATATAGATCGTAAGGGATCTTGCGAAGCACGTGATTTAAAAATAAATGGAAATACTTTTTCGGACTCCACTTTTATATTTGAAGGATTAACAGAAGTTACCTATGCCAATGGCGTAGGTTCGGGAGTTGCGACTTATGATGTGATATATGCCTCTTTGAGTATCGTTAATGTTGTTACAAATCCATCCCCAGTAAATGTAATGGGGACTGCTTCTCGCAGTATGGATATTACCAATGGTTCTTTTGGCTCTATTGACTCCTTTACTTACGTGGAAGTTTTTCCAGACACAGCATTAATCTTTTCAAATTTTCAAATTAACGGAACTTACGCTATACCCGCAGCTAATATTACTGTAACGCAAGATTCTTTAATCATTGGATTTTCTTCCGCCGAAATTATGGCCATAAATGGCGCTTCAGGTGACGGAGATGCTCAATTCGAATTGGATGAACAATTTGAATTGAGTTATGATATGACAGCAGAAAATTGCGGTGTAGGAAATAATATAAATTCTGATCTTTCTGTTTTTTGGGGTTGTGGAAATACTACCTGCCAAACTGGAACGAATACTAGCTCCCTGGCAATAGTAAATGCCAGCCCTGTTCTTAGTATATCCAACGTAAGTAAACCAAATTTAGATTTTTGTCAAACGGTAACCTATTCTCTAAAACTTACGAATACTTCTCCAGTAACAAACCCTGTCGGGGGTAGTTTTGCAAAAGATGTAATCATCTTTATTGGATTAAGACAAAATCATGATCCAGTTGCAACATTGGCTAATATGACTATGGACTCTCCGGATATGAACAATACAAAACTGTTCACCGACTACACTTTAAATGGAGTTACAGTTGCTCTACCTAAAGTACTTGATGTAAATGGAGATTCAGTTTCTTATGTTCCTGCGAACTTTTTTGAAGTGGATCCTGACGGCCCTGGAGGACTGACAGATATTGACGGAGATGGTTATTTTGATGACCTTCCCAAAGACAGTAGTATCGTGGTCTCATTTAATGTAACTACTAACCCACGTACGGGAACCTGTGGACTCGGCCGATATGATTACATGCAATGGGAACATATTGCGGCCGATATTAATTGGTCAAATCAATGTGGGAATTTAATGACTCCTATTCGGCAAGAATTCAATTATGTTAACATGATTAGGGATTATCTTTATACCACATTAACGGATAGCCCTACAGACTTGATTGACACACAACTTTTTGAGGCAAGCATCAAACCACATTTACTTAATTCATTAAATTGTAATGGTGGGAATGGGCTAACAGGCACTGACGTCAACTGGATTGTTAGAGCAATTCTTCCTCCGGGAATTATTGTCGACCCTGCTTATGATAATTCCAAATTTACTGTTTCAGGTGACACCATTTTCACATCGGGTGCATATAAATTTGATTATACTGACTTTCCATTAAAAGCAGATTGTTCGAGCTGGAATAATATTAATCCAGTACAAATAAATTTCCAAACTGTTTATGAATGCAATAGTGGAGGAGCGAATTGCTTAACCCGCGATGTTCACTGCCTTAATGTGCCAATAATTTTGCATTGCGGAACTGGATGTGCTGGTGTAGTGCCGTTGTCCTTTTCCACTTTACGGACCTCTGAATCATGGACGGATAATACAAAAAGCACATTGGTGAATATTGAAGATCCAGACATAGAACGAAATGTCGTTTATCCTGGTGACACCATATTATTTTCAAGCCATGCTGTATTTTCAGATTCAATGAGTGATAATTTATATTTGAGAATTACTTATCAACTTGATGATGATGCAAATGCTTTTGACTATCAAGAAGGAAGTATTACAATTATAGATATCGACGGAGAATTTAATGGTGGTCAAACTGAATATACTTTTCCATTGAACACCGCTCCTACAGTCAATAAACTTGGCACAGGTTCCTATGAACTCATTTACGATCTATCAGAATTTCAAGACAGTATTGATGTCTCTTATATGTATGGTAAAAATATTGCTGGACCACCTAATTATGACAAAGATTCGATTTTCCTAGAATCATACTTTACTTTAAATAGTACCATGACGGGTACTGAATTCCATATAGTGAATAACTTTCGTTCCGAATTTTTTATCATGGATGGTTTGGACGAAAAGAGTTGCTCCTCTTGGGGATCAAATTTGGCTTACAATAAAGTAACGTACTCTTATTCTAGTTATAACAATTTTATAAATGGATGTAATAGTTTTGCACAAAATTTTTATTTCACGCATAGATCGGCTACAGGGGATGATCATCCAGATGAATATCGTCCTACTTCGCATGTCGATTCTTTCCATTTGACATTACCATCTGGGCTCATTATAGATTCCATACAATTTATAGATGATGCAACAATGCTCACTTCAGATTATTCTTTTGACGGAACAAATCTCAAGGTATATAGACCTGCCAATTATAAAGAATTGGATAAGCGAAAAACATATTATCCAAATATAACGCTATACTTAACTCCAACCTGCGAAATGTCAGAAGGAACTTCAGCGGTCAATGGTACAGTATATTTCCGGGATTGGGCCTATTTGGTGGATCCATCTCTTTACGAAAATAAAAGTATTACGATGTCAACCACATCTCTAGAATATACTGCTCCGAATTTCACCCTAATACCTAATGAAACCTCGAAAGAAATTGCCGCTGATCAAACTAGTTGGATAGTAAATCTTTGCAATGCAACTTCCAGTTCTGATATAGACTATAATTGGATAATTTTAGAATCGCTAACAGGTGGAATTTCTGTGGATAGCGTACAGGATATCTCTTCAGGAACGGCAGTTACGCTACCGCTTACCACACGAGTAGATGGATCCACTTATTTTGAATTAGGAGGATTACCAATTGCTGAATGCAGTGTTTTCGAAATCTTTGGAACTTTGAAGTCCTGTGTTGAAGAAACATTAGATATTAGACATGGTTGGGGATGCTCTGGCTACCAAGATCCTAATACGGCATTGACTTGTCAGGAGAGTACTGCTGTTTTAGTAAAAACTAAGGAGCCACAGATTTCAACGAATATTTCCACTTTATTTTCTACGCCTATTGATCCATCCAATCCTGCTGGGGGAAATTGGAATAGCAACTCAGTGGATATGTGCGAAGATTTTCCTACTGAAATTCGTGTAGTAAATGCGCAACCCGGTAATTTATATAACACCTTGCTTGATATTTCAATTCCTTCAAGTGGATCTGGACTATCTTATGTGGCTGGATCTATGACAATCGAGGTTGAAGGAGTTGATGTAGTAAATACTCCAAGGGCTATTGGAGCCGCAGCAGAGGCCGCTTTGGTAGCTGCAAGCTCAGGGGGAGCAACCAATTGGGTGGTCACCTTAGCGGAATTAGATCCAACTAACTTTGGATCAGATGAACCACTGAATGGAACAGATAATATTTCTCAAAACGAATTTGTAGTACGTTGGCTTAGTGAAACCACCTGCGATATTTCCTCAGGTGATCATTTTATAGCCTCAGTACAAGGCACCTCATTTTGTGGAATAGCCGCACCCGGAAGTGGTGAAAACGTGAATGGATTTCCAATCGAAATAAACGGCGTTGTACCTTCTTATCAAACCGCAATGTCAAGTACGATAACAGTAGACAATAAATTACAAGGATGTAGTGATGCAAAAAGCATTAATATTGATTTATTCATATCGGGAGGATACACACAATCTTCGGACACATTGGTTATTACCCTTCCAGATGGAGTAAGCTATGACGACGGATTGATTTGTAATACCGCAGGAAAATGTCCAACCTTTGTAAGTGCAACGACTATTGGTAATCAAGAAGAAGTCAGATTTGCATATGCCGCAGGATTAAATGGCAATATTGATTTCGATTTTGATATCTCAACAATAGGTCGCGGAGCATGCGATCTCAATTCAATCATAAACATTAAAAGTGAAAATACATTACCGGGGATAAGTTGTGGTGCTGGAACTTGCCCGAATGTAAAAGCAATAACTGGGTCTACCACCTTAACCACTGTTTTAGAAAAACCGGACTTAGGAATTTCCTTCACCACTATTCAAGCTTCAGGCCCAGTTGGCAACCACACCTATGACTATGATGTCTTGATGATAAATTCAGGAATAGCTACGGAAAGCGATGTCATTTTGGATTTCTATTGTCTTAACGCAGCTGGAGATGACATTATAGGCGCGTCTGTAGGCAAGGACACTTTGACCAGTACGCTAGCTACCGGTGGTATGACTTCCTTAACTGGGCAGTTCGATTGCAACTGCGATCCAACACAGGGGATAGTAGTCATGGTCACACCCGAGTATGACAATTGCTATTGTGATGCTTTGAATTCTATGACAGATAAATCAGCAGGCTTAGCCGAAATTCCACATGACAAAGTATCGGGAGTTACACTTCCCGTAGAAATAAGTTCCTTTTCATTAAGCGAAAATGAATGTGAGATAATTGTCAATTGGACCACCTCTTCAGAAACAAATAGTGATTACTTCAAAGTAGAAAGAAGTTTTGATGGAAAAAATTATCAATCTGTGCATACCGTTCCTGGAGCAGGATTTTCAAATACAAGAATTGATTATCAATATATTGACGAAGGCCGTAACGCTTCTGAGATTGTTTATTATCGTCTAGTGCAATTTGACATAGATAATAGTCAAACCATTATTGGACCAAAAGAATTGCATAGAATAGATTGCAATGAATTAGAAAATGAATTATTGATTCAGCCCAATGTGCTTTCGAGTGGAAGTAATCCACCAAACATTATTTTCTATAACAATATCGGATACTTAACGGCAGATATTCAGGTCTATGCATTGAATGGACAATTGATATCAGAAGTACTTTCTGTTCAATTAGAATTGGATGCCAATGTCATTGCGATGGAATTTGAAAATCTGAGCCGAGGAGGATATCAAGTGTTACTGCATGTTGAAGGAGGAAAAATATATGGCAATAGATTCTTTGTGGTGGACAACTAGTTTTCAAACTTGAAGTGGGACTAAGAATAGGTAAATTTTAATTTTTTCAACCGTTCTTGAATAGTATCCGTTATTTGTGCAGGTAGTTTAACTACTCCGCCCCCTATTGCATATGGAGCATTCGAATCTGCTGCAGTTAGTTGATTTTGCCAACCGAAAACAGACCAACCGCTGAGCAAATAATTTTCGATTCTATCTAAATCCGTTTGAATAATACCTAACAAGACATCATTATTCCAATTAGGAACAGGATTTGAATAACCGTTCATTGTGGTTATTGGTGCGATGCGCATTTTGTACTGAAGAGAATTATAAATACCGGATAGCATTCTTTCCATTTCGAACATTACTTGGGCTTGATTGGCACCTAGGATTTGAGCACAATATTCTCCAGACAAATAGGTCCTTTGTATATCTCGAGTTTGACCATAATTAGCTGAGTAAATGATTGCCATTCCTTTGCTGCCTTTCTTCACGAGGGCGTTAGCCTTTTCCAAAATTTTCTTCGCTTGTTCTGAAGCAGATATTTTTTTTCCATCCACTTCAAAATCTATTCTTAGGTCAATAAATTTTCCACTTTTCATAAGTTTGTTATATCAGGGTGCATGCTTATAACAATGTAGATGAATTGGAAGAAAAGAAAAAATTATATAGAATATTAGTTGAGCTAAACCATTAAATCAGGTATTAATACGCTAAGTTATTTTGACCAAACCTAATTTTTTGATATCACTCTAAGAGTACTTACTATTATCGATCTCAATAATGTTGTTAATAATAGCATACATAACCAATCCTGCCGTGTTTTTAGAATTCGTTTTCAACAATAATCTATTTCTGTGACCTTCTATTGTTCGTACGCTCAAGAATAATTGTTCAGCAATTTCTTTGTTTGTGTTTTCTTGGCAAATTAGTTTCAAAATTTCTATCTCTCTTTTTGACAGATTTTCGCTCAGTTTATTCTTCTTTGCCAACAGTCTTCTATTACGAACGAGTTGAAGAATATGATCATTGATATGAAATCCTTTTTCTCCAACCTTGAGTATAGTGTTGATAACTTCTTGCGGGTCTTCATTCTTGGCCAAAAAACCAGCAACTCCTTCATCCAATAATTTAATAATCATCGCATCATTATAATGAGAGGTAAGAATGATCACCAAAAGAGAAATGTTGAGTTCATTTAATTTCAATAGGGTATCGATGCCATCCATTTCAGGCATAGAGAGATCTAATAAAATAATTTCTGCTTCAAATTCTCCGGATTGAAGTTGGCCTAGAAGCTCTACCCCACTTTTAGCGGTATTAGTCACTTCTATTTGTTCATGTTGCTCTAGGATAAGTTTCATTCCTCGAATAAAGAGCAATTCGTCATCTATGATTCCTATTTTATATTTGGTCATGGTTTGGGAATTTAAAATGGATGGTTAAACCTTTTGTGTGTGTGGAGGGATCAATTACCATTTCCCCTCCTAATAAGCGAATTCTAGTATTAATATTTCCAAAGCCTAAACCGGTCGTATCCACCTTAGAATCAATTCCTATTCCATCATCTGTGTATTTCATAATGATGTCTTCCTGCTCTTCTTGAAAAGTGAGATTAACCTTTTCGGCTTTAGAATACTTAATTGCGTTGTTTAATAGTTCTTGTATAATTCTGAAAATATTCAAGGACTTAAAGTCATCCTTAATTTTCAATTGCTCAGTCCCTTTTATGGTCAGGTCAAATATCTCTGAAAGGTTGATGGAGTTGGTTAAATCATCCAGTGCATGTAGCAATCCAAACTTCCGTAAGACCACAGGCATCAATTCATGGGCGATAGATCTTGAGCGATCAATGCTTGCTTTTAAAGAGGCTTCAATTTGTTCTACAAAAATTTCCATTTCATTATTCGACTTCAATTGTTGTTTTAGTAAGTGCATATTCAAATGCACCACGTTCAATTTGGAGGTAACATCATCATGGAGTTCCGCTGAAATTCTAGTTCTTTCTTCCTCTTGAATTTTTACGGTATTGGACAAAAGGTCCTTTTGGAATTGAAGTTCTTTTTCCTGCTCGTTTAGTTTGGCTTGGGTGATCTTTTTTTGACTATTGTTTAAAAACCAGATGACTGCTACTGCAAAAGCGAGCATAATTACTATGACCACAAGTATAAATAGCAGTATTGAATTTTCAGTCATTTCGCGTTCCCAGTTTTCAACATTTTTATGCCTAATTTAATGAATACAACCAATACAATTAACTTGCTACAGAAGATAACCAATCCCCTAAAAATCCAAACGAGTATGTCCTGGTCTCCAACAAAATTATTAATATGGTTTCCAAATAGTAGTACTACCAGCGTCACACAATGGTATAAAAAGACGCTTATGATTAACCATTTTAGCGCTATATATTGAAAGCTCGGTAAGGATGTGTTTAAAAATAAAGTGAAAAACCATATTGAAAATCCAATAACCAACAGACTCACCAAAGTTCCGCTCTCCGTATTTAATGAACCTGAATCAAAAAAATAAAAAGTGTATAAAACAAGTATAGACAAAAGTAAATGAAATAGCCATATAAAATTTTTCTTTAGGTCATGCGCAAAAAGCACTTGTTCAAAAACTTTACCTAACAACACATATTCCATTAGCGTATAAAAGTAAAACAATTCTAAATTTGATTCTACTTGATTTCCCATTTTGGAAAACACAGAAGCCACAGCTACAAACACAAAATAAACAACAAGAAAACGAATTGGAGTGCTGACTTTAAAATAAATTCCTAAACCCAGCACTCCTACTACAATTGAAATGTATTTATTAATATCTCCTAAAAAAAATAGGGCATCGATCATCCCTAAATTTAATAATTTAAGTGATTAAATTAATCACCTCTAGGCGGATTACAGTACTTTGGACAAGGATATGTTAAATCATATGCATATTGACCTTTTGAGTTGTCCAACATTTCAACTCCTTTATCAGTCACTCCTACAACTAGTAAGTGAAGCGCTGGAGGTGATACTGACTTATTCAGCCCTAACTGAAATCTAGCCTTTGCGGTGTTCAATTGATTTTGAGGGTATTCTCCAACGATTAGTGACAAATCAATCAAAGGCATATCAAAGTATTCCAAACTATCATTTGCCTGTAAATAGGCGGGGCCATCTGCCAACCAATTCTGTTTCCAAATATTATATTCTGTATTGCCGAGCGGTTGGCCCAATTGTGAATTGTCAGGCTTAATCACTGGCTTTTTTTCTTCGCAGGAGACAAAGAGCATTGCTACTAGGCAAAGCATTAAAGGGATAAAATGGAGTTTTTTCATCATTTAGTTATTTGAAAGTTATAAAATGCTTTGATCAATTAATAGCCTTTTAAAGCCATTTCTATGATCAAACTGTTAAGATAAGGTAGAATTCACGAAATAAATCAGGTAGAAATACCTAATCTTAAAAAGGCGGATTTTACGCTATATCAATCATTGACTCAGGCGTACTTTTGTATAAAGGGCAAGGCAGATTATAACTCCAAAAAACCTTAAAATTAGCCTGGAAAGCCATTTACTTTATGAAAACCCATTGATAACCAATGGGTTTTCTATAGTACAAATTAAAGCAGCTGAATAAATTAGCGATAAAAAAGTTTCTGTTTTGTTTAAGTGCGGTAGGATAGAAATCCTACCGCATTTTTTTAATAGCTTACAATATGATATGTATTGCCTCACCAGTCAGAAGATCTGGGACCACCCTCCTTCAAAGATTAATTTGCTCTAGCTCAAATGCCATTATCTATGGGGAAACCTGCGCGAATGATTTTAACCTACTCTTCAATATCTATTCTAATAAAAAAATGATGGCCACCCACAGTGGTTCCTGGCATAATGAACAATTACAAAATGTACTAACGGGGGAGGTAAACGATTGGATTCCGGATCTTATGCCGAACTCCGATGCTTACCTAGAATCCTTCCGTCATTTGATCAATGCCCAGATTCAGTTTTACAAAAATTTTTCTACCAAAAATAATCGTCCTATTTGGGGAGTAAAATTGCCAGAATGGAATTCACAGGCACTCTCATTAATTCAAAATACACATCACGAGACCAAAATCATCTATCTAAATCGGAACATCAAAGATTGTGTCTGCTCTGCTGAAAAAATGGATATGATACGGGGACAAAATGAAATCGATCGTTTCATCCAGATCTATAATCAAAATTTGGACTACGCGAAAACTAATCTAGTTGGGGAAAACGTATTGCACTTAGACTATGAAGCGTTAGTAGAAAACCCTGCAGCTAGCCTAACTTTGATCGCAGAATTTACTGGGGCTTTGAATATTGATCCCGATGTAATGAATCATAAGATTGGTAATTACAAAGAAAACGCCTAACAAATTTTAAGTCTGCTAAGCGTTTTATAGTTTTATTTGATCGTGCTTATTGGATCACAAATTTCTTGTTCTTTATA
>CALGJW010000485.1 GCA_937930025.1 uncultured Saprospiraceae bacterium
CTCCTGAAAGAATATGACCTTCTTTTTCTTTGTATCTAAATCTGCGATTGCTGAGCATCCCTGCGAAAGTCAATTCAGTAAGTCCCTCGGGCATAGGCATGATGGCGCCAAAAGTGTGCGCTGGGGGACCGCCTACAAAAATACTAGCGTTGAATGGTTCATCACTTTTATTGTAAGCAGTATGATGAACTCCTATTCCACGATGTAATTGATAATGCAATCCGATTTCTTCATTGGGCACATATTCGTTTCCACTTAATTGAATTCGGTACATACCCAAATTGGACTCCATTATTTTCTTTTTGCCAGGAGCCATAGTGAAGACTTGTGGGCAAGTGACAAAGGCACCACCATCCTTTGGCCAAGAAACCACTTGAGGAAGTTCATCAATTCTACAAGTGCTATATTCCACTGGAGTTTTTCGACGTATCTTTTTAGGCAATCCTGTTAAGGCAGTTAAAGCAGCAGGAAAATACTTTGCCGGTTGCTTCAACAAAAGCATTGGATCGATCTTAAGTTGAGTTACTTTTTGAACTAAATTCAATGTATCTCGAAAAAGATATTCCGTTCTGGCATAGGTGCCGTAAATATTAGAAACAGCTTTGAATGGACTTCCTTTTACTTTTTCAAATAAAAGGGCAGGTCCGGCTGCATCGAAAACTCTTCGATGAATCGATGCCATTTCCAAATGTGGATCCACTTCGAAAGGAATTCGAATCAATTGTCCAGATTGTTCCAAGTCAGCTACGCAAGCTTGTAAACTTTTATGTCCCATGTACTTTTCTACTTTCCTAATACAACACTTATTTCAACTAAGAGTTAAAGGAAGGAAAAAAATACTTGTCTTTATGAATTGAAAATTATTTCTCTTCAATATAAGAGAGCCTCATATCGGGTTCGCAAGCAGCCAATTTGGTCTTCATGTTTTTGATCGTTTGAGTAGCACCCTTGTCTATAGCAAGGTTAATTAGCCATTTAGGTATGGCTCCTCCTGGATCTGATTTTAACCAATATTTTACAAACACTTCATTTTCTCCAACTGGAGTAAGTATCCATTGATTATGATGAGCTGGAATTCTGACATAATCACCAATAGCAGGATTTCCTTCTAAACTAGCATTTTTGGATTCTACCATTACTACTTTGGATTCAGGATCTTGGGTTGTGGTTGTTTCAATTACATAATCCCTGTCATCCATAGGCCAAGGAAAATCAACTACTCCATAGTAGTATCCATTGCCAGGGCCTTTAGAATCCAATGGTTTGAATTCTACACTATTGTAGACCCAATCGTTAAATTGATCTGAATCATTAATTAACGCAACTATAGGAGCTAGCCGCATATTTAGAGTGAACTCAATCTTAAGTTCCTTGATTTCTGCCCCGTCTACTAGTCTAGTGAAAATCGTTATACCATCAAATTCCTTCTCAATATCCCAGTCCTGAGCCCATGAATTCGAATTCAGGCAAAGAATTAAGGGAAGTAGGAGGCAGATTTTTGTCATGGTTCGTTTCATAGTATAATACTTCTAACGGACTTCCGCTAAGTTAAGTATAGATGTTTGTTTCTGAGGGAAATTGGAAGAAAATAGGAATGAAAAGTCGTAAATTTGGCGAGGTTAGATACAATTTGCATATTTTTTATTAAAAAATCCAGTCCATTTGAAGGCTTATCTCGATTTACTGCAGCACATAATTGATAATGGATCTGATAAATCGGATCGCACAGGTACCGGAACTAGGGCCGTTTTTGGCTACCAATTCAGGTTTGACCTTAGCAAGGGATTCCCAATGCTTACCACTAAAAAACTCCACTTAAAGTCTATAGTACACGAGCTTTTATGGTTTTTGAACGGAGATACCAATGTGAAATACTTACAAGATAACGGGGTCCGTATATGGAATGAATGGGCAGATGAAAATGGAGATCTTGGACCAGTCTACGGTAAGCAATGGAGAAGTTGGGGAAAAAGTGATGGGACTACTGTAGATCAAATTCAAAACGCCGTAGATCTAATCAAAAATAATCCTGACTCTAGAAGAATAATCGTCAATGCATGGAATACAGGAGAATTGTCTGAAATGGCTTTAACTCCTTGTCATTGTTTATTTCAATTTTATGTGGCTGATGGAAAATTAAGCTGCCAGCTTTATCAACGATCGGCGGATTCATTCTTAGGTGTTCCATTCAATATTGGCTCCTATGCACTATTAACAATGATGATGGCGCAAGTTTGCGATCTTGAATATGGTGACTTTGTTCACACTTTTGGTGATGTACATCTCTACAATAATCACTTTGAGCAAGCGAAACTACAGTTATCTAGAACGCCTAGAGCGCTACCGCTCATGAAAATCAATCCTGATGTAAAAAGTATCTTCGACTTCAAATTCGAAGATTTTACCTTAGAAAATTATGATCCTCATCCTCACATAAAAGCAATGGTCTCGATATAATAATGTCACAAGCAGATCAGATACATTTAAATAAACTAAAGCAAGGAAATGCCGAAGGATTGAATGCACTATTCAAATCCTATTACAGACTTGTCTGTACGATTTCCTTTCGAATGACTAATGATCAGCAAACAGCCGAAGATATCGGACAGGAAGTCTTTATGGAATTATGGTCGAAAAGGGAGAAAATTGAGATAAAAAGCTCCGTAAAGGCTTATTTAAGTAGAGCCGCCTCAAACAAAACCTTAAACTTCATTAGAGATCAGAAAATTAAGCTATCTGATTCTGAAGAGTTGGAACCAGAGGCCTTTGGAGCAGCTGAAGAGGTGAATACACAAGATTTGGCAGACTTGAATGCAAAAATTTCCAAAGCGATTCAAGTATTACCTACCAGATGCAGACTCGTATTTTTATTAAGTCGAGATCAGCATATGTCCTATCAGGAAATAGCTGAAGCCCTTGATATATCTATAAAGACGGTAGAAAACCAAATTTCTAAGGCATTGAAAATACTTAGAAATAGGCTTGGACCATATGTCGTCAAAATGCTAATTTTGGGCATAACCGCGCTATTGGCATAAAAATTTAAGGAAAGAATAGGGGTAGGCAGTAAATTACGTGTCACCTATTTGAATAAAGAATTTTGAATGAAAATGGAATTGATAGAATATTTAATTCATAAGGAGATGACCAATGCTATTTCAGCAGAGGAAAAGACCCAACTCTCAAGTTGGTTAAGCTCTAATGAGTCAAATAAACTTCATTATGAGGAGATAAAGACTTTGTGGAATTTATCAGTGGTGTCAATTGAATCTAAGTTGATAGAAACTGACGTTTCTGCTCAGTTAAATAAGCTTCACAATAGCCTAGGATTAGATTTGGAGGTCGAATCGACCCCAGTTGTTAGGTTAAATAATGCAAAAAAGACCAAAAAGAAAAATTTCCCTTGGTTGAAAATGGCAGCTGGATTCGCCATTATTATGGGAATAGTCCTAGTGTTAAGAACATTTGCTGGAACCAAAACAAACGATTTTGTTCAAAGCACTGGAGTTAATGAAGTGGAATCCATAGAAATGTTAGATGGATCTGTTATCTCATTAAATGAAACTTCTCAACTAACCTTTTACCCTCATATCAAATCAGAAAGAAGAGTAAAGTTATCTGGTGAAGCATTTTTTGATGTAGCTCGAGATGAATCAAAGCCATTTCTCGTAGAAACCAATAATGCCATTATTTCTGTTCTGGGAACTAGTTTCACGATCAAAACAACTGAAAATAACGAGACTTTCGTTTTTGTGAAATCAGGAAAAGTAAAAGTAAGTTCAAAAGATAACAAGCAGTCAGAAATATTAACCAAGGGCCAAAGAATAAAGGTTGGTTCTACCTTGGGAGAAATTTTAAACCCAGGAGATATAGCATCCGAAGATTTTGATGGGGTAGTAAATAACGACAACGTTAATTTCAAAAAAGTAATTACAAGCCTAGAATTAAAATATGGACAAGCATTCACTTACAACGAAAGATTAAATGCTTGTGAAATTAATGGCGGACTTGTCGATAAAGATTTAGACGAAATATTGGCCATTCTAAAAACTGCCTTTTCGATTGAAGCCATAGAAAGCCAGAATGGCGAGATAAATTTAGTTGGAGGGCGATGTAAATAAACGCTCTTATAAGAAAACGCTTTGAAGCCTTATTCCGTTATTATAATGGAATAAGGCTTTATTATTATATACCTTGTCAGTATCTATGATTAGAATTTTCTTCACATTGCTTTGTTTTCTTCTGCTGCTTGGATCAAGCTATGCACAGCAATACCCAATTTTGGAGAAAAGAATTTCTATTGAAAGCAAACTGAAATCTATTCCGCAGCAATTAGAATCATTACGTGAAACATCCAAAGTGGGAATTATTTTTTCACCTCAACTTTTTGAAAATAGAGCTCGAAAAGAATTGTCTTTCGTAAATGAAAAATTGGGAGACATTTTACTTTATCTCCTAGCTGGGGAGAATGTCAATTTTAGAATTATCGGACAAGAAATAGTTTTGTTCAAAGAATTAACAGATGAAAAAGTTACCCTAAATGGATTTGTCCGTGAAAAAGATAGTGGAGAAGGAATAATAAGTGCTGCAGTTGTTCAACCGTTTTTGAATCGAGGAACTTACACCAATGCTTATGGATTTTATTCTCTTACACTTCCTAAAGGTTTTCATAAAATAAAATATTATTCCTTTGCAACTCAAGACTTGAACGACTTTCTATTCTTAGAAAACGATACCCTGATCAATCAATATCTCGAAACTACTTTGACCCTGTCTGAGGTAATTGTGATAGATCGAGACTCATCAGAGTTGTCAAAAATAAAAGAAGTAAGTCGCGAAAAAATAACTCCTTCAGGAATTATATCAAG
>CALGJW010000486.1 GCA_937930025.1 uncultured Saprospiraceae bacterium
TCCGTGGTGTTCAGGTAAGTCCACCAGCACGTCATCCCTTACTTTGGTATTGGTGGTTTGAAAAATCATTGCCAAAGGTATTGAAGCGAGAAAAGGTGGATCTTTTAATTTCCTTGGATGGTTATTGTTCACTTAGTAGTGATGTAAAAACATTGATGGTCATACATGATTTAGCCTACTTACATTATCCTAATCAGGTTAAATGGTCTGCACTCAAATTCTATCAAAGATGGGTTCCAAAATATTGCAAAAGAGCAGATCAGTTGGTTACGATATCGGCTGCTAGTCAAAGAGATATTCATAAGCAATTTCAAATTCCTTTGGAAAAAATTGGAATAGTTTCGAATGGTTTTAATCCTAGCTACAAAGCGTTGTCGGTAGAAGAAAGACAAAAAGCGAGCACTACTTTTGCCAATGGCAATTCTTACTTCTGTTGTCTAGGAGCCATTCATCCTAGAAAAAATATCGAAGGAACTATTCAAGCTTTTAATCAATATAAAAAAGAAACCAATTCGGATGATAAATTTTTAATTGTTGGAAGACTAGCTTGGAAAACTAGTGGTGTAAAATCATTATTAAAATCTTCTCCTTTTGCTACTGACATTAAGTTACTCGGCTATCAATCAGATGAAAATGTTCGCTTAATACTTGGTGGTTCAAAGGCGCTTTTGTTTTTATCTTTTTTTGAAGGATTTGGAGTCCCGCTTTTAGAGGCCATGCAATTGGAAGTCCCAAGTATCTATAGCAATCAATCTGTGATGCCGGAGGTGGCTGGAGCAACTGGCATTGCGGTCGATCTATCAGATAGGAACAACATAGTTGAAGCGATGAAATCTGTTGAAGGACTAGATGTTCAAAAATTGAAAGAAGCCCAGCAAGTAAAATTAGCTGAATATACTTGGGATCGCGCTGCTCTACAATTGAAAAACTACGTTGATGCTATGCGTTGATTTTTATCTCGAAGCCAGAGTACAATTATCCCAACAATCCCAGACAAGATCAACCCTGCCGCAATAAATTGTGCTTGCGTATAGGAACCACCCATAAAATCGTAGGTGTCATTAATTCGGATGTATTCTACAAACCAGCGTTCAATTCCATTAAAGATCAAGAAGATAAAAAAGAGCATTCCTGCGATGGTTACTTTTTTACGAATCGCCCAAAGGAAACCTGCAATTGCTAATGAAGCAACTACTTCCCAAATTGGGGTTGGGAAAACAGGCGTATCTAATTCGCGGCAATATCGCCATGCGCAATCCACCATTTTGGAACCGGCGTCAGCAACATTATTTGGATAGGTTTGTCCCCAAAGAAAATCGGGCAACCAAGTGGGTTGCGCCCAAGCCATTTGATCAATAGCTACTCCCCAGTCTCCATCTCCACTCAATTGACAACCAATGCGACCAACGGCATAGGCAACCATAAAGGCAGGAGCGAAAGCATCCATCACGTGAATAGGCTGAATTTTTTTTCTTAATAAATATAAAAAGACGACTAAGAAGCCAACCAATAAACCTCCGTAAATGGCAAGACCTGCTCCAGATAAAAATTGACTAACCAATGTCTCCCAGGTGAGTTCTCCAATTCCTTCGATAATGGCAAACAACTTTGCACCCAATACACCAGAGATGGCAGCTACCATTGTAATATCTGCCATCCGTTCATGAGGGTAAACCAAGGATTTTATCACCTTGGGCTTATCCAACTGCGCTTTTTTCTTTTCCTGAAATTTCATTCCAGCAAATAACGCAGCTCCTAAAATTCCTGCCAACCAATTTCCTTTGGAAGAAAATACTAAGGCTGCGGGATCTAATTGGAATTCGGCAAAATTTGGAATGATATAAGCAATCTTGAAAAACAGGAAGAACCCAATCAAGGAATTAATAATCAATTCCATGATGGAAGCAGGTTCACCGATAACAGTAGTCTCTTCAACCGGCTTCAGTAATCCCTGAGCTTCCTTTCTTTTCAATTCTTTTACCATTATCACCGCTGCCGAGAGAATGGCCAGCACCAATAAAAGACCAAATGTCTTTACGATAGAAAAAATATTATCGGGATTAGTACCAATAAGTTTATGTAAAAAATAGGATAAATCAGGAAACATACATTTGCATTATGAAGGCCAAAAATACTAATTAATAAGCCGCTAGGACTTTGGATCGCTACTGCAAAAATGAATTGGTGGTTCTTTCCACTCCAACAGTCGTGCTAGGTCCATGGCCCGAATATACTCGGACTTCATCTCCCAATGGAAGAATTTTCGACTTAATGCTATCAATTAGGGTATTAAAATCGCCTCCCGGCAAATCTGTACGCCCAATCGATCCTTGAAAAAGTACATCGCCAGCGATCACATAGCTCTCTTTTCGGTTGTAAAAAGAAATACTTGCAGGGCTATGACCAGGAGTGAATAAAACTTCAAATTCCGAGTTTTCACCAAATTTGATGGTATCTCCCTCATTTAAAAAGCTAGTAGGAGCAGGTGAAGGGCTAACATTA
This sequence comes from uncultured Saprospiraceae bacterium, assembly GCA_937930025.1. GTDB lineage: Bacteria > Bacteroidota > Bacteroidia > Chitinophagales > Saprospiraceae > JABDJM01. The sequence continues at coordinate 2,503 of CALGJW010000486.1, forward strand.
GGTATCCCGTACATCTCAGCTACCCTTGGTACTGATTCCAACACCGGTATTTCACCTTCATGGATTTCCAATCCAAGCCCGTATTTCTCCATAACGAACTGATTGCCAAACACGTGGTCAAGATGACAATGGGTATTTATCAACCTTACTGGGGTCAAATTAGCATTTAGGATAAAATCTGTTAATGTTTGTCTTTCTGCCTGGGTATAACAGCCAGGATCAATAATGATACATTCTCCCTTTTCCTCATAGACGACATAGGTGTTTTCTTGAAAAGGGTTAAAGCAAAATTCAGCAACAACTGCCATAGAGTTTACGTTGAAATTAAAGAGGTTTGGGTAAAAATCGCCCAAAATTAGCAATCCCTGCAATTGGGTTTGAAATTCTGATCAAAAAAGTTGAATTTCAACTTGCTAGAGGGTCCCAAATCAATGTTTTTTATGTTAAAAACTTACTTAACCATATTCACCTTACTTTTTGCTGGCCTCCAAATGGTCTGGGGGCAAGGTACGCAAGTTGAGTATGGGAAAAATAGGGTACAATATCACAAAGATTTTGAGGACTGGAGTTATTACGAATCTCAAAATTTCATCACCTACTGGTACGGGGAAGGAAGAAGAGTAGGACAATTAACTGTTCAACTAGCAGAATTGGACTTTTTGGAAATTCAATCCCTTTTGGAGCATCGTATCAATGATAAAACAGAAATCATTGTTTACACTGATGTTAGTGATATTAAGCAGAGCAATATAGGTAGCGAGGAAACCTTTGTTAACACCG
>CALGJW010000487.1 GCA_937930025.1 uncultured Saprospiraceae bacterium
TGGTTGTGATTCTACTAATGATCAAGCTCTCAAAAAGGTATTTTCGCTGAAGAATAGGCCTGAAAACAAGCCATTTGTTTTACTGGCAGCAGATCAAGAAATGATTCTACAATACATCAAGGAGGTCCCTCCAAAAATCGATCAAGTTCTATTTTATCATAAACGCCCATTATCGGTTGTTTATAAGGATGCCTTTGGACTTCCTTCCTTGGCTATTCATGAAAGCGGTACCGTTGCTTTTCGAATACCAGATGATGATTTCTGTCTGGCATTACTCAGAAAGTTTGGGAAACCCTTAGTCGCGACATCAGCGAATATTGCCGGTGTGGACTACCCAAAAAACTTTGGTGAAATCTCCTCTAAAATTCTATCTCAAGTGGATTATATCGTTCCCTATCGTCAGGCAGAGAAAACTAATGGAGTTCCTTCAGTAATGGTGACCCTCTCAGAAAAAAATGATTTGGTTTTTCTCAGAGAATAAATGTTTCCATTCCTAATTATTATTCTATTTTCATGGAATATTAAATGGAAATAAATGATTCAACTAAAAGAGTGTCAACTTAATTGGGATCAAAATGAGCAGTTAATCCCAGTCGGGAAAAAAACATTTTTGGACGACTGTTATATAGATTTTCAAAAACTTGTCGAAGATGCTGGAACTCGATATCTGTTGCAAATCCACCCTAAGCAAAGCTTACACTTTAATTCAGTGAAATGCATTTTCACCAGTAATACTTCCACTTCAGCTAAATTCTTTTCTAATGGGTTCCAATCTTGGTCTGCCAGTAAATTGGTAAATACAAATGAAGTTATAGAAGAAAGAAAAAATAGTATCCCACGAAATATATTGGATGGTAGAAATACCAATAGTAAGCCAAATTCCTCATGGACCTATGGCTATATCCAAGATGGCAGTAATAACTTATTGATTGGCTCACTGAATGAATCCACAGGATTTACGATTCTCAATTATTTGCCTGAAAAGGCAGCCATTGAGGTTACGATTGATTGCGCAGGACTTCATATGGAACACTCCTTCCCTATTCTAGATATTTGGGTCGCTGAAGGAGAAAGTTTAAATAGTCTTTTGGAAAACTACAGCGCTAAATTTCCTACAAAGGAAATTAAAAAACTTCTCTTGTATTCTGGGGCACAACAAGAATCTGAGGTTACTTCGGCGCTAAAAATCATACAAAAACACAACATCCGTTTTGATACCTTTCTGCTCCCACCCGGTAGTCATGCTGAGATAGGTGACTGGTTAACAGCTAATGCTGAAAAATTTCCAAACGGATTTGCGGCAGTAGGCAATCAAATCAAATCAGGAAATTTAAACCCAGCAATTTGGATTGCTCCTTTGATTTGTTCTCAGCAATCCAACCTTTTCAAAAATCATCCTGATTGGATTTTAAAAGAGGAAAATGGAAAGCCCTTAAAAATAAGAACTACCCCCGAATGGGGAAACTTGTACGCACTCAATTTCAAGCACGCCAGTGTACAGGACTACCTGATCGGTGTAATTCATACGCTCATTGAAAAATGGGGATTCGATTGTATCTACGTGGATTATCTTTTTGTGGCTTGTTTAGGTAAGGAGGCCAAACAAACTAATGGACAACTCATGAACGAGGTAATCGAATTTCTAAACACCCAAGTCGGAGAAAAGACATGGATAGCGGGAGGGGTTCCTATTGGTTCTGCTCTGGCAAATGTGAAATACGTAGAAGTGGGCAATTTAGTAATTGAGCAAAAGAAAAATCCTTGGTGGAATTTCTTCGGCAAACCGGTCTACGAAGGTGCAGGTATTGACTTTTCGAATTTCATAGAAAGACATCACCTAAACAATGTGGCATTTGGAAATGCAATGAACTTGTTTAGTGAAATGGAAAAACTGAAAAGTTTGACAGGCCAGCAAGAGCTAAGTGTTGTTAGAGCCCAATCTTTATTAGGATGTGTTACGAATTCGACAAGTTCTTTAAATGATGTTTCAAACAGCTATATTGAAGGATTGGTAGCTGCTGCAAAATTGCGTAATGCAAAAATGGTTAAAGCTGTAACCTTAGGAACTGGCCTATTTGAAATACAATTTGAGGCAAGTGGTCAGCGTGGAATTGCTTGGTTTAACCTCACCGAAGAACTACGAAAATTTACCAAAGGCTCAGTTGCAAAAGAGATCGGAGCTTATGAAAGTTTTGTTTTCAAACTTTAATTTTCCTCTGATTTAGCTATGGGAGTTCCATCTCTCAAAAGTTGTAAAGCTTTTTGAACAAAGGAATCTGATCGATTAATCTCTTTGTATTGAGCTGTTTCATTATACTTTAAAAAAGCTAGTTGAGCTTTGATAGCGTTCTTAAAATAAACGGCCGTAGATGCTTCTAATCCGATCACTTTATTGGCTCCTTTATCTTTACAAAAATCTACAAAGTCCAAAATGATATCATCGGAAATTTTAAAGTTAGATAGAAATTTTTCCTCACTTTCAAACTCCAATAATTCTTTATTTTTCCTAAAATAGCGGAAGGTAAAGTCTTGAATAAAAGGTCTTAACGAAGTATAATTATCATTCAGGATTAAAGAATCCAACGGAATAAAGTAATCCGGCGTAATACCTCCTCCTCCATAAACTAGCCTCCCTGACGGCGTTTCGTAGACTAAAGAATCCACTTGATGTATGCTATCTAGAACAAATAATTCTCCACTATTCCATCTTTCCACATATTCTTGGTCATAGTTTTCTTCTCCTTGCGTATAATCCTTTTGAATTGATCGTCCGGAAGGTGTATAGTACCGCGCAATGGTTAACCTTAGTGCAGATCCATCTCGAAGACTATATTCCTCCTGTACAAGGCCCTTTCCAAAAGTACGTCTTCCAATAATATGTCCTCGATCCCAATCTTGTATGGCACCAGCAATAATTTCACTTGCTGACGCAGAATTTTCATTTATCAAGATGGCCACATCTTCGATTTGATAAAAAGGTCGGCCTGTGGTTTTATATTCTAGTCGAGTAGATTTTTCACCTTCTGTAAAAACCAGTAATTTATCTTTGTCGGAAAAAAGCTGACTTAATATTTCTACTGCTTCAGTTAAATAACCGCCTGGATTATCTCTTAGATCGATGATCAATTTTTTCACCCCATCATTTTCAACTAACCTTTCTAATGCTTGGATAAATTCTGCCGAAGTTTCAGAACTGAATCTTGAAAGCTTTAAAAAAGCAATGTCAGCTTCCATCTTATAAGCTACATCAAGAGAAGGTAATTTTATTTCATCTCTTATTACTTCAAAACTCATCAAACCCTCCTGACCATCTCGGATCACTTCTATCTTTGCGGTAGTTCCTCGTTCTCCCCTAAACAATTGCAACATTTCAGAGACATCATTTCCTGTTCCTGCCACAATGCTATCATTGATGCTAATTATTTTATCACCCGGAATGATACCCACAATTTCTGCCGGTCCATCTTTTGAAGCTTTAACTACACAAATGGTATCTTCAACCACCAAAAATTCTATGCCTACACCGACAAAACTTCCTGTTAATTGTTCCCGCACAGAGGCCACCTTTTCAGAAGAGATAAAAGCAGAATGTGGGTCAAGTTGATCTAGGATGTGATGAATGGCGGATTCAGAAATTTCTTTGATGTTTACATCGTCTACATACCTGGCATCAATAAAGCGAACAAGTTCCTCTAAGGTTCCTGGCTCTTTGTTAGGAAGTACATGATGTGATTTTTTCTTCGGTTTAGGGCCCATGGTTTCATTCAAACGAGCTCCTAAGACCATTCCGATTACTAATACCAAAGAAAACAACAAAGGAAGCCAGATATTTAGCTTTGTACTGATAGGCTGTTCTTTTTCCGGCATAATCAAACTTTGGTCATGAATAGTAAAAACAAAGGTAATTCAATCTTGGTTCTAATTCCTGCTCTAAAGTCCAAATACTTCGGGAATTAACCCCTAGAACTGATATTTTATGAAAATATTAAGTAATCATATTAGAAATCAGTTAAAATATCTAGTTGATATCCTAAATTTGAATTTAATACGGAACTATGGCATACGATGAAATTGATTTAAAAATACTTTCGCTTTACTTACAGGATGCCAAACGATCCTTTGGCGATATTGCCAAGCTCATTCATGTTTCACCAGGAACAGTTCATGTGAGGATGAAGAAGATGGAAAAGCTTGGGATCTTAACTGGATCTACTATTCGTATTGATTATGAAAAATCGGGCTATGATATCACTGCATTTTTAGGTATTTATTTAGATAAATCCAGCCTATATGATGAGGTCTCTGAGGCCATGAAAGCAATCCCTGAAATAGTGGGTGCCCACTATACCACAGGAAACTATAGCATATTCGCTAAAATAATATGTCGAGACACCAATCATCTCAGGGAAGTCCTGCACGATAAACTCCAAAAAATACCTGGAATTCAACGGACAGAAACCTTTATTTCCTTAGATGAGTCCATTGATCGCCCTTTGTCTCTATTTTCCTTCGAAATGGAATAAAAATTGCACATTCTAAAGGGAATAAACAATGATATTGACTATCAGGCGTTTAGCCTCTCTAGGATGATAAAAAACAAGAAACAAATATCCTTTCTGATATTAATTCAACTAATAGTAGTTAGTTGGACAATGGCTCAATTGTCCTATCCAGATATTTCATATTTGGATAAAAGAATCTATTTGGAGGCCATTAAGGTAGAAAAAGGTAAAAAAGGAGCAGTAAAAGCCGTAGTTAATCTAGTAAATACCGGTAAGTCAATCGTTACACAAAATGATATAATTGGTAAAGTTGTTCTGTTGAACACCACCTCTTCAAAATTGGCAGATTTTAAAGAATTCGAGCTAAAGGATATTTATACTGCTTTGGCAACTCAAAAATGGGAGCTTAAACCTGGGGCGTACCTCAAGGAATTAAAAATTCCGCTTTTCAAATCAAGTAATTCAACTGCTAAAAAAGTAACCGAAAGTACTATCGATTATACAAGCGCTCCAAGTCTTGAAACAGAAAACAAAAGATTTGAAGCTGAGCGTCTAGAACAAGAAAAGCGCGAAAAGAAGAGAATAAAACTCGAGCAGGAGCAAAAAGAAAAATTAGCTGCCGAAAAAAGAAAATTGACCGAAAGAGAAACAACCGAAAATGTGGTTGGTAATAAACCGATGACCCTTGCTGAGTTGAAATTGGAAAAAGCAAGAATTGAAGCAGAAATTAAAAGACTAGAAGCCCTAGAAGCAGAAAATAAAATAGAGCAAGAAACAACAGCCAGCAAAAAGTCAAACTTGCGGAAATTGGAAAAAGAAAGAATTGCAGCTGAAAAGAAAAAATTAAAAGAAGAAAAACTACAGAAAGAAAGACTAGCATCTGAAAAAAAGGAAAAGGAAAAAATAGAAGCGGAGAATCAACGACTAGCAATAGAAAAACTGAGGCTGGAAAAAATTGAAAAGGAACGCCTGGAAGTGGAAAGAATTGAAAAGGAAAATAAAAGATTTGAGCAAGAATGGTTGGAAAAGGAAAAGTTGGAGGCAGAAAAGGAAAAAGTAGAACTCGATCGTTTAGAACAAGAAAAAATAGAGGCTGAAAAAAAGAAAATTGAGCAAGAGAGACTTCTCGCAGAAAAACTTCAAAAAGAAAGACTAGAAAAGGAAAAAATTGACTTGAAAAAACAAAGAATAGAGAATGAAAGACTTGCGAGGGAAAAAATAGAAGCTGATAAAATTAAATTAGACGAAATCGAAGAAAAGATAACAGATGGTATTGATTTAACTACCGAAACTCCTGCTGCAGCTGAGCTACCTACAAGTTCAGAAGATATCGCGGGTTGTGCAGATATTCAATTTTCAAAAATTGAAATCATAAAGAAAAACAAGAAGCAAGTTGTGATAAGTTATGAACTTAAAAATGAAGGTGTAGGTACTGCGCTCTTAGCAGCCGCTCAAAAGAATGGGGATAATTTAGCTTTACGCGCGCATCTTTGTAGCAGCGAAAAACTAACTAGAGGCGCAATCACCCTAGGGGGATCATTCCTAAAGATTGGGGAAGGACAAGAAAAGTTGCAACCCGGAGAAACCTATACCGGCACGCTTAAACTACCGCTCCATAAATTAACCAAATTCACCCCTTTTCTCGTCTTACAAGTTGATCCTTATCAAAAGATCACTGAATGCGATGAAACCAACAACCTAGACTTCATCAATCTTATTGACTAGGAAGTATTATCCATTTGCGAAACTGAATTAGACTATAGAATTCAGTTTTCCCCTTTAATAATAACAAGGCCTTCTAACACCCGCTGCATATTTTGCTACTCGTACAACTTGGCAAGAATACCCAAACTCATTATCATACCAAGCATAAATAGTAATCATTTTACCATCCGGGCTAACTTTAGTCGAAGGAGCATCTATCACAGAAGTGGCAGTCATACCTACATTCTGAGAAGAAACCAAATCCGTAGATTCTGAATACTTAATTTGTTCCACAAAGTCTCCGTAAAGCGCAGCATCTTTTAGATAACTATTTAATTCTTCGACGGAGGTTTTACCTTCTAAACAAATACTAAGAATAGCCAAAGATACATTAGGGGTAGGTACTCGTACTGCGTTACCCGTCAATTTTCCTTTGAGGCTTGGTATTACTTTAGTAACAGCTTTTGCAGCACCTGTAGAGGTCAAAACCATATTAAGTGGCGCTGCCCTACCCCGTCTTGGTTTTTTATGAAAATTATCCAAAAGATTTTGATCGTTGGTATAGGCATGGATAGTTTCAATATGTCCTTTTTCAATCACCCATTTTTCTTCCAACAACTTTACAACTGGTGCAATTGCATTTGTGGTACAAGAAGCCGCACAAAAGATTTTATCTTCCGCTACCTCTAAGATGGACTGATTTACTCCGTACACTATATTTTTAATATCGGGTGCTGGCGCCGTCAAACAAACATTGCCAATTCCTGGTCGTAGGTGCACGCTTAATTCTGCTTTATTTCTCCAAACTCCAGTATTGTCAATCAACAATGCATTTTGAATTCCATAGGAGGTATAATCTATTTCTTCAGGAGACTTCGCATAGATTAGCTGAATACGATTTCCGTTAATGATTAATTCTGAACCGTCCGGAGCCACTTCAATTCTTCCTCCAAAATCTCCATGCACTGAATCCATAGCTAATAAATCTGCTCTTTTAGTTGCTTCCTCATGAAGGTCCTTCATCTTTGGTCTTAAGACAATGGCCTTCAACCTGAGTTGTTCTCCTTTTCCCGTCTGGCCAATTATCCTTCGGGCAACTAATCTTCCGATTCTCCCAAAACCGTAGAGAACTACATCTTTTGGCTCCGAGTTATTGTCGTCCTCTGCAAAAAGTCCATCTAATTTATGATGTATGAAAGTTTCAATGCCTGCAAAATTCTTAGCTTCCTTGGACCACTCAAAGGCCAGTTTGCCCAGATCAATCTTTGCACTTTTTAAGGTTGGATAATTAGCTATAGCATGAGCAATTGTCAAAGAAGTATTGACAGAAATTTTGATCACCGTATAATTCTTGGCCGCGCCATGAATATTGATTAACTCAGAAGGGCGGGTGTCGTAGATATCATGTCTAAAAAAAACAAGTTCTACATTTTTATCAAATCTCAACTCTCCTACTATTTGTAAAAGGTCAAGTGCTGTTTTTTCTGATTCTCTCCATTGCTCGAGAGATCGATCAGAAGCCACACGGATCAGCGACGTTTGATCTTCCATTGATTTGGTTTTAAAAAAAATATTTGGTTAGGAACTACAAAATTCGGAAATATTAGGCAAGGCGCCAACTAATACCATTTAAGTTTGAAGATGTCGCATTTGATTTTTAGTAGAATTTTTTAGATCGAGGCAAAAAACGCAGGGATAGCCTTAGCTATCCCGAGCATGCCTGCTGCTGTTGCCAGGTATTTTTAACGATAAGATTTAGGAATTATGCCAAAATATGCGCGACATTCTCAGATTTAAATAGTATAAATCTAGAAACAAAAAAGCATCTCCCGAGGAAGATGCTTTAATGTGTATATCTAAATCATGAAGCATTACGCTCCTAGATAATTTTTCAAGAGTTTTGATCTTGAGGTGTTCCTCAACTTGTTAATGGCCTTGTCCTTTATTTGGCGAACTCTTTCGCGAGTAAGTCCAAATTTTTCACCAATATCTTCTAGAGACATTGGATGTTCAACACCAATTCCGAAATACAATTTGATTACATCGCATTGTCTATCCGTTAAAGTACTTAGGGAACGATCAATTTCTCTACTCAATGATTCTTTGTATTCTAATGCGCTATCCGTAGTTGGAGTGGCACTATTTTCCAAAACATCTAATAGAGAGTTGTCTTCTCCTTCAACAAAGGGCGCATCCATACTAACATGACGAGCTGCGACCCCAAGGGTAGTTTCCACTTCTTCAGTAGGAATTTCTAGTTGCTCTGCCAATTCTTCGGATGATGGTTCACGTTCGAATTCTTGTTCTAACTCAGAGAATGCCTTATTAATCTTATTAAGGGATCCAACTTTGTTTAGAGGAAGTCTAACGATTCTCGATTGCTCTGCTAATGCTTGCAAGATGGATTGTCTAATCCACCAAACTGCGTAGGAGATAAATTTAAACCCACGTGTTTCATCGAAACGTTGTGCGGCTTTAATAAGACCTAAATTTCCTTCGTTTATAAGGTCCGAAAGGGAAAGACCTTGATTTTGATACTGCTTCGCTACTGATACCACAAATCGGAGATTTGCCTTCGTTAGTTTTTCCAGGGCAATTTGATCTCCCTGCTTGATACGTTTGGCTAAGTCTACCTCCTCTTCGGGGGTTAATAAGTCTACCTTACCAATCTCTTGAAGATATTTCTCCAGGGATTGACTCTCACGATTGGTAATAGACTTCGTGATTTTAAGCTGTCTCATTTACAAATTATGGTTAACAAATAATGTCTCAGGAATACCAATACGGCATTCTCAACTCGTTCAGTCGGTTCTTCAGGATGAAGATAAAATATGTGTGATGGGCAATTTGCTGTAAGCGAACTTATCAATTCGTTTTAGCTTGAGAAAGAATGGCTTATTAAAAGCCGGTGAAACTACATCGATAAGTTAACACAAAAGTAAAGGCTTTAGTAATAGCAATCAAGCATTTCAAATAATCAAAGTGTAAGAGAAACACCTAGAATAATGGTGTTTAAAAAATTAAATTTGTAACAGGCTGAATTTCAGCCTTCCATTCGCAACAAAATTTGCAATAATCGATTCTTAGCGAAAAAAAAATTGTAGATATTTATTAAAAATAAAGTTAATATGTACGTAATATGACCGAGTCAGCCCGTCAATATCAATATTTGCTTAATTCAGCTGATTTCGACAGAAATTTGGATAAGTGGAAAAATTAAATTTATTTGCGCTATCCCAACCTATTCTTGGGATATCACGATTTTAGACAATCTCTTTCAGAATGAAAAGAGTCAACATTACGATTGAATTCCTTTTTAAAGCATCGCCTGCGATTCTTTACCAATTTTTGACTACCCCTTCCTGTCTGATAAGATGGTTTAGCGATGAAGTCGACATCCAAGATGGTGTATATACATTTCAATGGAGTGGATCCGAAGAGGTGGCTACGCTAGTTGAAGATGTAGAAAACGAAAGATTGAAATTTCACTGGGAAGATGCTGATGAGGACGAGTTTTTAGAATTCAAGTTATCCAAATCGCCTGTAACTAACGAGACTATTCTTTTGATTTCGGACTATGCGGACGAAGACGAAGTAGAGGATCAAAAGCAACTTTGGGAAAGCCAAATCAAAGTCCTCCGACAAGAAACTGGATCATAAAAAAAGGTCATTATCGATTGGATAATGACCTTTTTTTATTGGGTTAATCTTTAATTAACCTTACTCTTGCTTGAATATTTTTCTCGTTGAATACCCTTGGCGACTTTCAAATTGAATGAAGTACACTCCGGATCTCCAATCGCTGACGTCAACTTTCATTTCGTTTAGTCCATCTCTAACCAAGTATTCAAAGCGATCAACGTTCCTTCCAGAAACATCCATGATTCTGACTTTGATATCTTCATTTCGGTCGCTATCGATTTGAATGGTAACTTCTCCATCCATAATTGGATTGGGATAAATTTTAGAAATGTCAAATTCAGGTCGAGGTCTTTTGACAGAGATTACATCAGACAATTGCTCCGAACCATCATAGTCAACTACTCTTAGTCTATAATAAGTATTGTTGTAAGGGTCTGTGTCTATTACTTCGTAAAAAGCACCTCTATCGGCTGCTGAAGTTGATACTAATTTCCCTGCTTCTTTCCAGCTATCTATCCCATTGGTCGATTTCTCAACTACATGCCAAAGGACATTTTCTTCCGAAGCTGTTTCCCACATTACCGTGTTCCCTTTTTCAAAAGGTTCCGCCCAAAAATTAACTAACTCTACTGGAGCAACCGTTTGGTCAATTATTTCAAAATCAAAGGTCCCTGTTTGTCCAGAAGTGTGACTTGAAACCCTGATGTAATAAACCGTTCCATTTGTTGTACTAAGATTTACTGCATTTGCTAACGCATTGTTGGAACCTCCAAAAGCACATTCAACGGGTGTACCAGTACTTGAACAACCTCCAGGCATACCTTGACCAAACCAACATCCTCCGAAATCAATCATATGTGAAAAGACACCAATATCTGTATCGAAGTTGGTATTATTTCCACAGGTACTAATATTTATCGGATTTCCATTTCCAACAAAGGTGTACCATACTGAGTGGAACAGGTTTTCAGTTCCACAAGCTGGATCACCAGAATCAGTGGTTGCTCCATCATTGGAATCTATTCGGACATCTCCAATAGTAACTAGAAAAGGTGTACAACGATCATCACTGGGTTGTGCGTAGATTACACCAGCGAATGCAAAACAAAGGTATAGAGTAGAAAGTGTTTTCATCTCAATTTTTAATTTTAATTTTTAGATTTTTCCCTGCTTTGTGAGATGCTATTATTGAGCCATTTTTAAGCATTATTATTATATAAATACATAACTCAAAGAATTTCAATAAACAGCCGAACGTATATTTTTATCTTTCATACTCGTAAATTTCAAAAATCGAATGATTTTTGATGATTTTCTGATGTTGATGAGTTAGGAGCATAAAAAAAGCCGATCCAATGGACCGGCTTTCCTAAGTTCTATAAAAACCCTCTTATTAAAAGAACGATATTAATCTTATGTATTCAATACCTCCGCAACTCGATCTGCAGCCTCCTGCAACAATATGGCTGATTTCACCTCCAATCCTGACTTGTCTATGATTTCCTTTGCTATATCGGCGTTGGTGCCTTGTAATCTCACAATGATGGGTACGTTTATGTTCCCCATATTCTTATAGGCATCAACAACTCCTTGCGCTACCCGATCGCAACGGACGATACCTCCAAAGATGTTGATCAAAATCGCTTTTACCTTAGGGTCCTTCAAAATAATCCTAAAAGCTTGCTCCACTCTTTCGGCATCGGCAGTACCCCCAACATCCAAGAAGTTCGCAGGCTCACCTCCACTCAACTTAATGATATCCATAGTGGCCATGGCTAATCCAGCTCCATTGACCATACAACCAACGTTTCCATCCAGGTTCACATAGTTCAGACCAAAGCTCTTTGCTTCAACTTCTGTAGGATCTTCCTCATCCGTATCTCTCATGGCTGCCAAATCTGGATGTCTAAATAGTGCATTTTCATCCAAGGAAACCTTGCAATCCACTGCAATGATTTCATCATTTCCACTATGCATGCAAGGATTGATTTCAAATAAGGAGGCATCTGATTGTACAAATGCTGTGTAAAGCTGATTGATGAATTTGCACATCTCTTTGAAGGCCTTGCCACTCAATCCAAGATTGAAGGCCACCTTTCTCATTTGAAATGCTTGTAATCCCAAAGTAGGATCTATGTATTCCTTATGTACTAATTCTGGTGTTTCCTCAGCAACTGCCTCGATATCCATCCCACCCTGCGTACTATATATAATAACGTTTTGCTTTCTTTCTCTATCCATTAGGATGGATACATAATACTCTTTACAACTTTCAAAGGTAGGTTGGTAAGCATCTGCTTGAATCAATACTTTTTTTACCAATTTGCCCTCTCCTTCCATCCCTCCCGGTGTTTGAGGCGTTTTGAGCATCATCCCAAGTATGTTACCCGCATGCTCCTTCAATCCATCCAAATTTTTGGCAACCTTTACTCCTCCACCTTTTCCACGGCCACCAGCATGAATCTGAGCCTTTACTACTGCAAATGAACTTCCGCTATCAGCAGTTATTTGTTTGTAAGCTGCTTCTGCCTCAGCCATATTCGTAGCCACAGTTCCTGCTGGAATGGCAACTCCAAACTTCGCAAGTAATTCTTTTCCTTGATATTCGTGTAAATTCATACTATTTCTTATTGTAAATTGATTAAGAGCGCTGCAAAAGTAATTGTTTTTGCTAGGCTCCCAAAGGAAGTTGGGGGATAATAATTAACAACCTAGAACAATAGGTCATCCTAATGAATACGTTGGGCTGCACCTACTTCACACGAAGGGCCAATTAATATGCTCTACTATAATTACCAGATTGGGAAAGATAGCCAGATCCATAATATCGTTCGACCTTTCTGCTTTTGTTACTAGGAAGATTATGAGTTCCAGTCTTATCTGTTATCGCCTTTAACTGAAAGGATTTCTTAGATTGAAGCATTACTAAGTCGCCATCATTTTGAGTAATCAAAAAAGCAGCCTTTTTTTCAGTCCCTAATCCAATCAGAGCAATACCCTTGGCATCTCCGTTGAGTTTTAGATTTGAAGTGATTCTACCAAGGTCTTTGAATTTACCGTTTCCCTGTCCTTTGAGAAAAAGTCCTTTATGAGCGTCGTATCTTCCTGTTTCGACTTCTACAGGATAAAAGTTGCCAACAAGTAATAAATCCAACAAAGCATCACCATCTATATCTTCTAGGATCATCCCATTTGTTGGGCTGATCTGAGCAATTTCAGGAAGTTTAATTTTTTTAAAAGATTTGCCATTTTGATTTAATAGGACCATAGATTCAAACTGGTGGACATCAAATTTAGTTGCCGTTGATAGTTCTTCTTGCCCATAAATAGATTCAATTGTAGCATCTCCGAAAATGGAGTAGGAAGAGAATTTTTTCTTAATCGTTGGTATTTGTTCTGAAGAACACTGAAGACCTCTTACTGGATAGCAAATTCCATTTTCAAAATATCCCAAGGCAATATCAACGGAACCGTTCTGATCAAAATCTTTTCCAAACACTCGGAAAGGTTGTCCGTCAATTACTTTATTTTTACTGTTAAGCCCTAGATTGCCAATAACATAGTCAGTATCTCCATCATTATCTATATCTCCGCCCACAATACTATTCCACCATCCTCCAGAAAATTCCAAACCCATTTCATAAGAACGATCAGCAAATTTTCCATTTTCCTGAATGAGTACTTTTATTTCCATCCATTCGCCGACGATAATTAAGTCCATACTTCCATCGTCATTTATATCAGTCCATATCGCCGATGTAACCATTCCTATGTCTTCTAACATTGGTGCAAGTTCAGCATTGACTAGATTAAATTTTCCTTGGTCATTCCGGTACAATTGGCTGGACGGAGAAAGTGGATATTTTCCTGGAATCAATCTTCCTCCAACAAAAATATCTAGATCGCCATCATTGTCAAAATCCGCAGCGGTAATACAAGAGCCTGAGATAGCGGATCCATCAATTAATCCTGAAGATTTAGTAAAATTTGCTTTTCCATCATTGATATAAAGTCGATCTTTTTGGTCCTGTTCTTTTTCTTGCTTTTCATAAGAGCCGCTGACCACATATAAATCTAAATCCTTATCACCATCACAATCAAAAAACAACACTCCCATATCTTCTGCAAATTTGTCTTTGTTAAAAGCTAAAACTTGTTTGGCCGAAAACTTTTGATTGTTGGTCTGAACAAACAATTGACCTGACTGCCCTGCAGCTCCCCCTAAATAGAAATCGTCCAGTTCATCTCCATTCAGATCTCCAACTGCAATACCTGGTCCTAACTGAGATAATTTATGAGGAAGTAGTACTTGTTTTTTATAGTCATCGAAAACCATTTCTTTATGAGTTGGAGTTTTCGAGGCGATAGGAACACTTTCGAATAAGGGAGCATTTCCCGGAGGTATGTAGTTTCCTTTCTTAGATTTTTCTTTATCAAAAGAAATTTCATTTACTGAATTTATTTTCACATTTGCGATTTCTTGGATAAACCCATTAGGCCAATACACCAAAACTTCATCAACACTATTTTCTTTTCCTAGACCAAAGTGAATGATTGCATCAACAGCTGATTGAAAACCACGGGTTAGTGTCAGATGTTGAATTTGAATACCGTTTGTTCCCATGATTGAAACAATAGCTCCGATAGCGTTGAGATTACCTTTAGGGCCTTGCAATGAAAACTGAACGTAATTGTTTGAACTATTTAATTTCCTAGCATTGTTTTTCAAAACAACTGCCTCACCGTCCATTTGATTGACTATTAAATCCAATGCTCCATCTCCATCAAGATCAGAATAAATTGCTCCGTTAGAATTAAACGCTCCGATTCCTGACATCCATAAGTTGTTTGACTTTTGAAATGTTAAGTTCCCATTATTTTTAAAAATCAAATTTTCTACTTGAGTGGTTGGAATTTGATTTTGAACCTCAACAAATGCCTGCACTCCTTTTTGTCTTTTCTGCTCTACTTGCTGTACAACATCTTTATTTAGAACATCTCTTTTATAACCATTTGTAATAAATAAATCTTTCCATCCATCGTTGTCAAAATCCGCAAAAAGTGGAGACCAACTCCAATCTGTTGCAGCAACTCCCGCTAGATAAGCAATTTCGCTAAAGCTACCATTTCCATTATTCAATTGCAGACAGTTATGCATAAATTGACTATGAAAACCTTCTTCTTTGAACAGATTAAAAATCTCAGGATTCATTGCCGCCATGTTGGTTTTTTGTCGCTTATTATTAGCACCAAGCATTTCCATGGCAATTATATCGAGGAGTCCATCGTTATTGATATCAGCGGCATCTACCCCCATGCTGAATTTGGGAAGATGATTAAATTTTTCTTTAGATACCTCTGTAAAAGTTCCGTTTCCATTATTTTCATATAGGAAATCATGTTCTAAATAATCATTCGAAACATAAATATCTTCAAAGCCATCTTGGTTGTAATCCGCAGCTACTATTCCTAGTGTATGTCCATGATTATTTATTCCTGCTTTTTTCGAAATGTTGGTAAATTTTCCACTATCATTTCTATAGAATTGATCTGAGGAATAAAGTGGCGGATTTTTTCTTTTCTCTAAGGCCTTCCCGAAAATGGTATTGAAATTAATAGGATGATTACCTACAAATACATCAAGATCATTGTCATTGTCAAAATCAAAAAATGTAGCCTGAGTAGAATACCCAGGATCATCCAAACCATATGCTTTTGAACTTTCGGTAAAGGTCAGGTCCTTATTATTTATAAATAGTAAATTTCGACGCATTTCAGGATCAGTAAACCAGCCAGACTTGCATAAATAGATATCCAACCAACCGTCCCCATTCACATCGGCAAAAGTTACTCCTGTCACCCAATCATTTACTGTTTTAATTCCAGCACTATTTGTGATTTGTTCAAACTTAAAATCCCCTTTATTTAAATATAGTCTATTGAGTCCCATATTTGCAGTGAACAACAAATCTGGAAGACCGTCATTATTGATGTCTCCGGCAGCTACACCTCCACCATTGTATATGTATTCGTATTTGAAATAATTGATATCCCTATTTTCAATTATTTTGTTTTTGAATGTGATAGAGGTCTCTGATGAAGGAACACGCTCAAACATACTGGTCAACTCTATGGCAGATTCTTCAATATTTTCTTTTTCTTTATTGAAATTCTCATTTTCTTTTGCACAAGAGATTAACAAAAATGCGGTCAAAAGAATCATTACAAATTTGATAGAACTTAATGAATTACGCATTGCAATTTTGTTATTTTGAAGGAAATATTTTGAAGGAAATATTTTGAATATGTCCAATCTAACTTTACCATATTTCACCGGAGTTAAGTGATCTACATGGACAATTCAATTGGAGCTTAAAGTAACTACAAAAATTGACATCTTTTGTTTCTATTTAGCTCAGAATAACCATCTTGAATATACCGAAATGCACGAGATGCATACTCAAAACATTAAAAGACATTCTATCCAAAACTAAAATTACAAATTATCTTTTCAAGCCTCCTCATCAGATCAGACAATTGAATTCTATATTATCTCATCTTGTATCAAATTAAAATTTGAAAAATCAAATGAAAAACCCTGATTCAAATGAATGAATCAGGGTTAACATTATTTTTACTTGAAAGAATTATTGCTTCACAATTCTTTCTATTACTCTATTTACTTCATTTGACAAGGTAAGAAAATAAGTACCTGAAGCAAGATTAGTCAAGTTAACTTCCAAGTCATTCAATCCATTATTGGCTTTCAACTGTTGAATACCTACGACCTTACCAGTGATATCAGAAATAGTCAATTCTACATCACCGTTGGTTGGAGAATGGTATTGAACCAAGACAGTACTATTAGTAGGGTTCGGGAAAGCTGAAGCAATTCCAAATCCAGTTCCAGCTCTTTCCAATAAAACCACCTTTGACACTTGCTCTGCTCTATTAAAATCCAATGTTTTCAACCTATAGTATGCCTTAGCGATAGGAGCATCATCCATGAATTCATAATCTGTTTGCTCTGTTGAAAATCCTTTAGCAGCTAATGTTCCAATATTACTCCAATTATCTCGGCCATTTACAGAACGTTGAATGTTGTGATATTCTGTGTTAGATTCAGAGGCGGTTGACCAAGTTATTTTGTTACCCTCTTTCATAGCTTCACCTTCGAAAGAAGTTAATTCTATAGGAAGTGGCGCACCACATGCTAGAGAAATCAGGAATTCTCCTTCGTTGGTGCCAAATCCATCTACATAAATAAAAAAATCAGTTCCTACTGGCGCGTCAAATACAACTTGAGATCCGTTGCCGCCAGGGGGTGTGGAATCATCGTTACCACCTACACAAGTAAGTGCTGCACAACTCCCACTATAAATTGCAACTTGCGAATCTCCTAAATCATTGGCACCTCCAGGATCTGCATTGACCGTGACTGTTATCTCATTTCCTGTTCCAGCAAAAGCGTACCAAACACCACCATTATTACCGTCACCCGCACCTCCACAAGCGGCAGGATTGTCATCCGTCGCACCAGCAGTCGTTCCTGGAACTTCCACTGCTCCACATCCTATAGCCGCTGGGGCTAGACAAGCATCATTGGCAGGTGGGCAAACCTCTGTTAATGGTCCTAACACTAGGTCAGCATCACAAGGAGAACCAGCGTCATGCGCCAATGTTATAGAAATTGCTGTTCCTGGAGTGACCCCAGTAACGCAGTAGTTGCCATCAGCTGTAATAGCAGGCGGATTCGTTGCACCTGCATCGTTTGTAACAGTAATTGTTGTAGCAGTTCCCATTGTTACATCAAAACATATATCGATGGTTCCAGGACAATTAGTTGCATCAACCGAAGGATTAGCAGCCGTTGGTGCTGTACAAGTGGGCGCAGTCAAACAAAAATCAAATTCCCCAGAGGTAAAGTCATCATTCCAGATTTGTAAAAAATAAGTATTTCCAGGAGTAAGACCTGTCACCTCATCACCATCTGCGAAATTGCCATCACAATAAATTTCGTCACCAGGCACACCCCCACATGCATTCCATACCGCCGCTTCGACAGTACCATCAGTTCCTGTAAAATTATTTATAATAGCTCCTATTGCAGGCGCAGTAAATGAAAACCAAATATCTAAATTGGTTCCAACATCATCACAAAGAGGATGAACTCCACTATCTGTAGCTTGTTCAGTTGAATAAGTCATTTGTGTACAAGTTGCACCTGGCACCCCAAGATCTATGGCATTTGCACAATCATCATTAGTCGGAGGAGGTGGTGGTGGTGGTGGTGTCGTTACACAAACATCAAAAGTACTTGTCGCTCCTGCAGTAGCACTCCAAGTATTTACCCTTAGATAATACGTTGCGCCAACAGTCAAACCAGTGGCATTACTAGCATTAGCATCACTACATAATCCTTGATGTGTTAAACCTGGACAAGTTCCTTCCCATAATGAGTGATACATGTCAGTAGTAGAACCAGCTACATTTAATAGATCTATATCATGATCTGCGGCGGTGGCTACAAATGAAAACCATACATCATCATTCTCCGTTCCACCGCATGCCGCAGGGTCTTCAGGTGAAGCAGTTGCATCTACTACGGTTCCAGGTGTTACAGTCGTACAAGTTTCATCAGCATTTACTGTAAGGGAAATAGCACCACCGCAATCATCGTTGACCGGCTGCGCCAAGACAGGACTAACGTTAAATAACAATAGCCCAAGCGTCAGGCTAAAAATTGTAATCATTTTTCTCATAAGTTTTGTGTTTAGTTGTTTAAGTTTTGTACAAATAGTTATTGTTCAAGCCAACCATCTAAAAGATCGTCAGCTAAAAAGCATTTCTATTAAAGTTTGAGGTTTTTTGAGAATTATAAAGATGAAATCTCGTGAAGAAAATAAGAGGCAACTATGACCAAGTCTCCTGCTTATTTAATATTTGGCTAACCCAGATATTGTGTCATGAAGATAACAGAAGTGAATTATTTATCCAAATAAAATATTGGTTTTTAATAAATTTACCTTATTTGATTGTATTTGTTAAAACAAGTTCTAGTTTGGGCTAAAGCTTGGATCTCCTTTAATCTCATCCACTAAATAATTCTCTATCAGGTTTTTATATAAAATTGATCTACTTTTCATGCCAAAAATATCTTACACCTTTTCGTACCTTAAAGGATCAATATTTAACTTCAGTCATTAACACCATGCGTAATCTGATTCTAATACTTTTTCTGTTCAGTTTTTCTACTGACATGCTAGGTCAAAAGTCAAAAACCATTCGACTAAAGGATGGTTCTCAACTAAGAGGTAAAATCCTTAGCGAATCAAAAGATTCTTTGTTAATTAGGCTATCCGTTGGGGATACCATTGCGATTTCATCCAACTCCCTTTTCGCCCCAAAACGTACTTCAAAGAAAAAATATGTGGACTTTGATGGTCATCTAATACTTAAAAAAGGGATGTATACCCACATGTATTCCAGCCTTTTATTGGGTTCTACAGTTTCTAATTCTGGATTTCGAAGAGCAAGAAGAGGATTTACCCCTTTTGGGCTTACCGTTGGATATACTTTCAATGAAAGGTGGTCTTTTGGAGGAGGTATTTCCATTGATTTTTTACAAGATGCCTACTTCCCCCTTTATATAGAATCTAGAATGAATTTTGCAGTTAAAAAAGTAACGCCTTATGCAGCAGTGAAGCTGGGATATGCAGGTGGTAACTTATCTAATAATTTCCGTACAAATAATATCGGAGGCCCCTTAATCAACCCTTTACTCGGCTTACAATTTGCCTCTGAATCAAGGAATAACTTTACCATAGAACTGGGATTTAGATATCAAAGAGATGTTAGCGAAACCGAAACTTCCAGAAGAATACGGCAGATTTATCGATACACCATCGGCCTAGGACTCATGATGTAACTATCTTTTAGTCCTTTTTAGATTTCTAAATACATCAATACCCAAGAACATTTTGTCCATCCAATGTAAAAATCACTTTGGGAAATCTAGAAGAGTCTCTAAGAACTAAGCTTTAAGCTATTTTTGCAAGATGAACTTTATCAATAGAATCAATCGAGAAAATTCGTCAGCATTATTCGAGGAAGCTAAAGGATTGTTTCCGGGAGGAGTAAACTCCCCTGTTCGGGCTTTCAAATCTGTGTCTGGGCCTCCTCTATTTATTGAATCCGGAGATGGCTGTAGAATAACTGATGTAGATCAAAACGAATTCATTGACTTTTGTTGTTCTTGGGGACCACTAATCCTTGGTCATAATAACCCCGAAGTCCGAGAGTTCATTTGCGAGACAGTAGCCAAAGGAACTAGTTTTGGTGCACCTAACCAACTCGGAAATGAACTGGCAAAACTAATTTTAGCCGGAAACAAATACATTGAAAAATTACGCTTTGTAAGTTCAGGAACGGAAGCAGTGATGTCCGCCATTCGATTGGCCAGAGGATACACAAATAAAAACAAGATTGTAAAATTCGAAGGTTGTTATCATGGACATGTTGACTCTCTTTTGGTAAAAGCTGGATCTGGGTTAGTGACTTTTGGGGAAAGCACTTCCGCAGGAATTCCTCCTTCCTTTGTCAAAGAAACTTTAGTACTTCCATTGAATGATGAAGCTGCCTTAGAAGAATGTTTAAAAAAACATGGCAAAGATATCGCGGCAATAATAATAGAACCTGTCCCAGCAAACAATGGCTTACTACTACAGCCAGAATCATTTTTGAAAAGTCTAAGAAGCTTAGCTACGAAATACAATTGCTTATTGATATTTGATGAAGTAATATCTGGATTCAGAATTGGATTAGATGGAGCAGCAGGTCATTACGACATTCAACCTGACATCATCACTTTCGGAAAAATCATCGGGGGAGGAATGCCAGTTGGTGCCTATGGGGCGAGTAAGGAAATCATGTCTCATGTTGCTCCCGATGGTCCAGTTTATCAAGCGGGAACTTTGAGTGCTAACCCGGTGGCAATGGCCGCTGGATTGCAAACCTTGAAAATATTAAACCGTCCTAATTTTTACCAAGACCTAGCAACAAAAACAACTTGGCTTGCTTCTGAAATAAGCAATTTTGCAAAAGAAAATGGATACGAATTGACCGTCCAACATATTGCCTCAATTTTTTGGATAAACTTTTCAACAAAAAAAATCACTCGTGCGGATCAAATAGCCAGTGAAGGAATGGAGCGATTCAAAATATTGCATCATGAACTTTTACAAAGCGGTATATACCTTGGTCCTTCTGGATATGAAGTCGGGTTCGTATCTGCAGCCCACAGTCAAGAAGATCTTGAATCTGCATTGCAAATAATTAAAGCAGCTTTAGTAGTAGCTTTTAGCTAAAATTATGGAGGACCGAAGACTTCGTTTATTATCCAATGTTGTCATAGCCTATATGCTTGTGGCTTTTGCATGGTGGTCCATACTTCTTTTCACCAAAAACAATGACGCTTTCCAAGCCAAATCAGAATACCTACAAATTGTAATGGTGGCTGATGGAAGCATCAATTCGAAAGAAGCATTTTTCCAGTCTGATGCCTATGAACAACTAGCGGCAGAATACAAACGACAAGAATGGATGATTTTTGGAGAAGCCACCTTTTTTGTCATTAGTTTGGTTATTGGAATTTGGTTGATAAACCGCGGGTATCGTAAAGCTATTTTTGCTGCTCAGCAGCGACGTAATTTTTTACTTAGCATTACCCATGAATTGAAATCTCCATTGGCTTCTATTAAACTCGCCTTTCAAACCATCTTTACTCGGAACTTAGATAAGGGACAAGTGAACATGCTAAGTGAAGGTGGGATAAAAGAAACGGATAGGTTGAATGATTTAGTAAACAACCTATTATTAGCAGCCAAAGTAGAAACCGCTTACCAACCCATGATGGAAGCTTTGAATCTTCCGGAGTTATTTACCGAAACAACTGATCGACTCAGCGATAAATTCCCAAAAGCAAGCATTCAATTTGAAAATAATTTACCAGCCGGAAATTTTTCAGGAGATCAATTTGGGATGAATGCAATCATTGTAAATTTAGTTGAAAACGCCATTAAATACAGTCCAGAACCGGCGCAGGTAATTGTTCAATTATCGCTGGTGAAAGATCAAATGAATGTAACTGTTACTGACCAAGGGTACGGCATAGATCAATCAGAACGAAAAAGGATTTTTGATAAATTTTATCGGATTGGAAATGAGGACACTAGAAAAGCCAAAGGAACTGGGCTCGGGCTTTATATCGTCCAGCAAGTGGTAAAAGCCCATGATGGTAAAGTCAACGTGCTGTCAAATAATCCGTCTGGAACAATTTTTCAAATCTTTTTCCCCGCTAAAAGGTTTACTTTACTAAAGCGTAAATCATAACTGTTCAATCATGAGAATACTGCTCGTAGAAGATGAAGAAAGCATAAGATCCTTAGTCAAGCTAAACCTGGAGCTTGAAAAGTTGGAAGTAATAGCTACTGGCAATGGAAAAGATGCCATTAAGCTATTTCATGAACAACATTTTGATCTGTTGATCTTGGATGTTATGCTACCTGATATGGATGGATTCCAGATTTGCGAACAAGTCCGACTGACGAATATGGTTGTGCCGATTATTTTTCTGACAGCCAAGGATGCTGCAGCAGACAGAATAGCTGGTCTTAAAAGAGGAGCAGATGATTACTTAGTAAAACCATTTAATTTAGAAGAATTGCTGCTTAGAGTAAGTAATCTATTGAGACGTACCAATAAGGAAGAAGCAGCCAACCATGAAAAATATAGTTTTGGCGGCAATGAGGTGAATTTTCTCACATTTGAAGCCAAAGGACTTAGAAATGAGTTCACTTTGACAAAAAAAGAGGCCATGTTGCTAAAATTATTGGTTGATCGTAATAATGAGGTGGTTTCAAGACAACA
>CALGJW010000488.1 GCA_937930025.1 uncultured Saprospiraceae bacterium
CACTTTTGCATATCGGATTGAATACAAGTGTATTCCCATTGAAATATAGAGATTTTGTCCTGAAATAAATCTTTAAGTCCGTCATGAATGACTCCAGCAGTTTCATTTCCCTCTTCCCTAATCTTTAGACAATACTCCAAATAATTTATTCCTCGGACACTTTCGGGCATATCTTCTAAATAACCAAAATGGCATTCAGCGGATTGCTTGGCATATTTCACAATCCCCGTTGAGTCTAAGACCAAAATCTGGGAATCCAGAGATGATACGATAGCCTCAGAAATATTTGATGAACTTATGTCCATAGTCCCTAAAATAATAAAGTATTCGGAAATAGAAGTAAGCCCAATTTACGAGTAAAAACTCGAGATTGGACATCATTTAAGAAGTTACGTTCTCTAACGTATCACAGAAGCTCCTTAATTTTTTAAAAATTTGATTAGCTCGCTTTGACAGGATCTGATTTCGCAGAATTTATAAACCAAACTCCACATAGTAATATTACCGCAGCCAATATCGAAAGCAAAGAAATAGACTCTTTCAACCACCATACACCCAATATCATGGCGACTATAGGATTGATGTAAGTACTTGTAGCCACTTTTTCGGGAGAAACCCTTTTCAATAAATAATTAAAGGAAGTAAAAGCAGCTATAGATCCGAATAACACCAGATAACTCATGCAAAATATTCCTGTTTGACTCAATTTAGTGATGGCTGTCAAATCTTCTCCTAATATTATACTTAATCCAAGCATCATGATACCACCAAAAAGCATTTGATAGCCAGTGCCTATTAAAGAATTGCTTGGTAGATCTGCTTTAGCCACAAATAAGGAACCATAGCCCCAAAAAAATAGACAACTAAAAATAGCCAAGTAACCTTTCCATTGACTAGGGTGATGATTTATTCCATCCTGACTTACCAATAAATAAATGCCGAGAATCCCCATGGCTATTCCGACCATGGATTTGAACTTAATTTTTTTCCCTTCTAATACACGCATCATGAAAATCAGAACTAATGGCTGAGCTGATATTAGTAATGCAGTGATCCCCGTATCGACAAATTGCAAGGCCCATACTGCTATACCATTTCCAGTGGTTAAAAATAAGAACCCAGCGATTGCGCAATTGATCAATTGTTGTTTGCTAGGCTTTTGATTTTTTCCAAAAAAGAAGGATAGAATAACCACGATGGCACCAGCGGTAGTAAATCGAATAGATCCTAGCAAAAAAGGATTTAATTCCGCTACTACTATTTTATTGAATAAATAGGTGGAGCCCCAAATAAGATAGATGGAAATGAATGCAAGAATAACAAGCCTGAGTTCCCTTTTTTCCAATTTTCGAGGTTTTAGAATACGGAACAAAGGTGGTCAATTTGACCATAATTAGCTACGAAAAGATAATTTGTTTAAAATAAAATTACTGTTGGATATTTGCATATCGGAGCTGGAAGTTAGCCTAACTATTCATAGTGAATTTTAGGGGGACCTTGTTTTCCAATATTTGCATAATACAAACCTAAAGCAATAAAGACTACAAGCAAACAACCAATGGCATTCAACCAGAGATAAGCTATGTTAAATACTTCTAAATGCACTCCAGCAAAGATGCTTAGTACTAATAACTCTGCAATCACAGCAGCGATGAACACCTGAGTTCCACCAATTTTTTTCAAAAAGAAAGCTACCACAAATATTCCCAGAATTGATCCATAAAAAAGAGATCCTATGATATTAACGGCCTGAATAAGATTATCAAAAAGGGAGGCGAACGCTGCGAATGCAAGCGCTAGTAGTCCCCAAAAAACTGTTAATAGTTTAGAAACTTTTAAATAGTGCTTGTCTTCTTCATCCTTACGATATAATCTGCGATAAAAATCTATCATTGAGGTAGTAGCCAAGGCGTTTAACTCAGAAGAGGTGGAAGACATCGCAGCCGAAAAAATAACTGCCAACAACAGTCCAACAATTCCTTTTGGCAAATAGTTGACTACAAAATTTACAAACACATAATCTTTGTCGTTCGTTTCTGCAGAAGGATTATTTTGTTCAATTAGTCCCTTCACTGAAGTCCTTATTTCATTCTCTTGTGCATGCAAAGATTGGATCTTTGTCTTGGCGGTGATAAACTGCTGTGAACCTTTATCCTCGACTGCAACCAATTCATTCATGGCAATCTTCTTCGCATCAAATACATCGTCATAATTAGACTGCAATTGTGCCAATTCTCCTTCGTACTTGGACGTTCGAAGTTCATCCAGGTTTACATTGTTAAAATGAATCGGTGGTTTTGAAAATTGAAAAAATACAAACACCATCAATCCAACGAATAAGACCATAAACTGCATGGGCACTTTCAAAAGGCCATTAAAAAGTAAGCCTAGCCTTGACTCTGTCAATGATTTACCAGAAAGGTAGCGTTGTACCTGCGACTGATCGGTTCCGAAATAGGAAAGAAATAAAAAGGTACCTCCAAAAATACCAGACCAAAAATTGTATCTATTGTCCCAGCTAAACTCAAAATCAAGTACGTTTAATTTTTCTAAACCACCAGCAATCGTCATTGCATTTGATAGGTCAATATTTTCTGGAAGCTTGTATAAGATTATGATAAATGCCAAGGCCATCCCGGATAAAATAATGATCATTTGAGATTGCTGCGTTTGACTTACTGCCTTTGATCCACCCATTACGGTATAAAAGATAACAATGGCCCCAATGATCAATACAGTCCAAGACAAGGACCAACCCATGATCGAGGATAAAATAATTGCGGGAGCATAAATGGTAATTCCGGCTGCTAATCCGCGCTGCACCAAAAACAATAGGGCCGCAAATACTCTAGTTTTTAAATCAAATCTATTTTCTAAATATTGATAGGCTGTAAAAACATTCAGGCGATAATATATAGGTAGAACAAAGACGGCAAGGATAACCATCGCTATAGGAAGTCCTATATAAAATTGTGCGAAGCGCATCCCATCTGTATAGGCTTGCCCCGGAGTACTTAGAAAAGTAATCGCACTAGCTTGAGTAGCCATGATACTTAGTCCAATGGTCCACCATTTTAAATCACGCTCCCCCATCAAAAACCCCTTCATCGTGTCTACCGCTTTGGTTTTCCAAATACCGTAGACTACTATAAAAGTCAAGGTCATAGATAATACAATCCAATCAAGTGTCGCCATAATTCGGTTCTTATATTAACTATATGCTTGAGTGATCAAATAGAAGAGGAGCAAAATAAATGCATGCATGATTAAAACAAATGCATACAATTGATTCCAATTTTTAAACATTGGAGGCTTGTCGTTTTCTGGCAATTCTGATGATGACATTTAAGGTCGGTTAGTTTTCGATAATGAAATAATATTCGCAAACAAACGATAAGCTCCCGGCACTCCTGCTGGCAATTCTCTAAACCAAGAATATCCTGTGTATACAAAATTTCCTTTACCATAAGGAGCGACTAACAAACCTCCATCTTTAGGAGTTTCTCCTGGATCATTCGACGACAAAATTGCAGTAAATTTTTCATCCCATTCATTGGCAAAATACAACCCACGTTCTTGTACCCAACCATCAAAATCCTTCTGCGTTATTTTATTAGGCGTATTCATCACGGGGTGTTCTGGTGCGAGGAATCGAACTTCTGCTTCTTCAACTGACACTCGATCTCTTGATAATTTAATTGGATAGGGCGCAATGTCCTCAGTAACCATCCTGCGGCTTGTATTATACTGTACGATTAGATTACCGCCTTGTTCCACATAACTCATGAGTGCTTTTTTCGCAAACTTCAGGGCTGGTTTTGTATTGTAGGCACGTACCCCCATGATCACTGCATCAAATTTGGCTAAATTTTCGGAGCTCAAATTTTCTGGATCTAAGAGTTCAACTTGATACCCAATCTGTTCTAAATTTGCAGGAATGTCGTCCCCGGCGCCCATTACATATCCGATTCGATCTCCCACTTTTTTAACATCAATTTTCACTGCTTTCGATTGAGCAGTTTGCAAAACTGTTTGCGCAGGAATGTGATCATAATCTATCGTAATCACCTCTTGACTGGATGTCCCTCCTTCATAACTAACGGTAGCTTCTAAGAAGCTGGTTGACTGTTCGACAGGAGGTGTTACTTTAAATACGAATGTCTTGTCTTCTCCATTTTGAGAAAAAACATGGTCGGCCTTCAAGGGGCTTATACTCCAGCCTTTTCCACCCTTGACAGTTACAGTCGCGTTAGCAAGCGACCCCAAGGATTTTACTTTCACATGAATCTCTTTGGGATCATTGGATGAAAACACCGTTACTTTTTCTTCAATACCTACGGAAAAAGGAGGAGTCACTACAAAGGGAGAATACAGTTCTCCTTTTACGGCATCATTGCGCTTATACACCAATGGCGTCTTTAACTTAAATGGTTTTCCATTTGCCTCAAAATTATAAATCACGTTAATGGCTGCAGGATTCTCAGGTATTCCCCTCAATTTTTGATCGGGAACATTATACATCCCCAACGTGGCTTTTTCGATCAACCAATAAGGAGTAGATAGATTGAAGTCAGCTGGCACATCAATGGACTCTTTAAAACTCAATCCCTCGTTAGTCTCCAACATATCATTTTTAGGAATTTCCTTATTTACTTCAGGAATACTTATCCCCTTAAAGGTAAAAGGTGATCCAAGTCGTTGAATAACTTCAGTTTTTAAATTTACCTGATTGCCAGGAACTATACTTGGTGATTCAGCAACTGTTTCAACATACAAACCAGCACAGGCCTTGATCAAGGAAAGACATTCTTCTAATTTAATAAACTTCCATTTACCATCTGGTAAAGCATTTATCATTTGATACACTTCCAATAATCCATTCAAACTATTAGCAGGGTTTTCAAAAGCAAATGATTTTATAATGACATTGACTTGTTCTTCAATTTTTTCCCCACCTGCTACTCTTGACCAGCTCGTATTGATTCCGACAAAAGGGTCGTTAGAATTTTTGGGCAAGTCACCTTTTAATATTTGTAAATATTCAATTTGGCTTCCACGATTTCCAGTATTACCCATTCCTTGACATTGATGCATTGATCTACTTTCCGCAGCAATTTCTGTATTTGACTTTCCTTTAAGTGGATAAAAAACACCAGCATCAATGGCGACCATATCAGATTTAT
The DNA here is from genome assembly GCA_937930025.1 of uncultured Saprospiraceae bacterium. Taxonomy (GTDB): domain Bacteria; phylum Bacteroidota; class Bacteroidia; order Chitinophagales; family Saprospiraceae; genus JABDJM01. Next base: position 5,184 of record CALGJW010000488.1, read on the forward strand.
CAGCCTTGTCAAATTTCTCACGACTTCCATAAAACCACCAGGAAGTATTAAAGAACAACCGCTGTGCTTTATACGGCTCCACAAATTTTAATTGCTCCGGATAAATTTTCGGGTCACCAGCTTTTTCAAAAACATCATAAGATATTACTGCACTAGCGGTATGATGCCCATGCGTTCGCCCGGCAGATTTATGATCAAATCGATTTATAATAATATCGGGTTGCAATTTTCTAATCGCCCAAACAGCATCTGCTTTCACTTCTGCTTCATTCCAAATCCGCATAGTTTCATCTGGATGCTTCGAATAGCCAAAATCATTTGCTCTGGAGAACATTTGGAATCCGCCGTCTAATCTTCTCGCCGCTAAAAGTTCCTGGGTTCTAATTACCCCCAGTTGCTCTCGGATTTCAGAACCAATTAGATTTTGACCTCCATCCCCTCTTGTCAATGAAAGATAGGTAGTGTGATACCTTTTATGGTTAGAGAAATAGGAAATCATTCGGGTATTTTCATCGTCAGGATGAGCAGCCACATAAAGCACTGAACCAAGTACATTCAACCTCAGCAAGTCATCATAGATTTCAGCAGAGGTAGGTTTAACTGGAGCCTGACCATTTATGGATGAAAAGACAAATAAAATTGAAAGGAATAAAAAGAAAAAACGATTGCTCATAATTACAAAATTGATTGGCTAAAGTAGGATTTGTAAGGCGGAAAGCCATATTTATCAATACTCAAAACCTTTTATCGCCTGTTAAAATGCCATGAAAAAATTGATTTTGATTGAGGGTCAATGATTTCCATGGAACAATTTCGCTTTACTAGCACGTAATTTGCCGCAATAACCTCAGGAAATGGGGTTTGAACAAAGGTTTTCTTCTTCCGAGATCGAAAACCATTGCTGTTCAATTTCCCTACATTTGCTGCGATAATTGAAAAAACACTATGCCCAATAATTACATCTGTATTCACGGACACTTTTATCAACCTCCTAGAGAGAATGCTTGGCTTGAATTTGTTGAAATTCAAGAATCTGCATTGCCTTGGCATGATTGGAATGAAAGAATAAATTTCGAATGCTATGCTCCAAATGCCGCTGCTAGAATGCTTGATAGCGAAGGGAAAATCCAGCAAATCGTTAACAACTACGGAAAGATTAGTTTCAATTTTGGTCCTACCCTACTTTCTTGGATGGAGCAAGCAGTTCCAGAGGCCTATCTAGAAATTCTCAAGGCTGATCAATTAAGCATGGACCAATTTGGGGGACATGGATCAGCCATGGCACAAGTGTACAATCATTTAATCATGCCATTGGCGGATGAAAAAGACAAGCGAACACAAGTGGCTTGGGGAATCGCAGATTTTGAATCTCGCTTTAAACGCAAACCGGAAGGAATGTGGCTGGCCGAAACGGCAGCAGATGTAGCTAGCTTGGAAGAGATGGCAGCTCAAGGAATAAAATTTACAGTCTTAGCTCCTCGGCAAGCAAAAGCAATCAGACCATTGGGAGAAAGCCATTGGGCCAAAGTGGACGAAGGCAGCATTGATACAAAAAGACCATATAAAGTGAACTTGCCTTCTGGAAAAAGTATCGCGGTATTTTTCTATGATGGTACAGTCGCCCAGGAAGTTGCTTTCAAGGGACTCTTGAACAATGGAAAGCATTTTGCGCAACGCTTGATGGATCAAAAAGATGGTCGAAAAGAGCCGCAACTTATACATATGGCTACGGACGGCGAAAGCTATGGCCACCATCATCGCTTTGGTGAAATGGCTTTGGCTGATTGTCTGCATCAAATAGAGAAACATCCTGATTATACATTGATCAATTATGGACAATACTTGGAATTATTTCCACCAACCTTTGAAGCAGAAATCCACGACAACTCCTCTTGGTCCTGTGTACATGGCGTAGAACGTTGGCGTTCAAACTGTGGATGTAATACCGGTGGGAATCATGGCTGGAATCAGCATTGGCGTAAGCCCTTGCGAGATGCCCTAGACTGGGTACGTGATGTCCTTCGTCCCATCTATGAGGAGAAAATGCAAGAGCTAGAAATGCATCCTTGGAATATGCGAGACAAGTACATCCAAGTAATTCTTGATCGATCTCCTGAAAATTTGGAAAAAATAATCCATGACGAAATTGGTTATGATTTAAATCCTGTATTAAAAACCACCTTTTTGCGTAGTCAAGAAATGCAACGAAACGCACAATTGATGTATACCAGTTGTGCTTGGTTTTTTGATGAGGTTTCTGGAATAGAAACGAATCAGGTTTTACAATATGCTTTGCGCGCATTGCATTACGGAGAACAACTAAGTGGACAATCTTTTCAAGAGCAATTTTTAGAAAAATTAAAAAACATCCCTAGTAATGTATATGAGGATGGCAGTGTTAGTTATTTGAAAAATGTGATTCCCACTCAACTTGATTTGAATCGTGTTGCCAGTCACTTTGCGATGGCAGTGGTTTTTTCAGATTCTCCAACGGACCTTCAGCTTTATAATTACCAGGCAAAAACCAGCCAGTTTGAAAAGCTAAGAGCGGGAGTACAACGATTAGTATTTGGAAAGACATTGATCACCTCTAATGTGACCTTTGCAGAAGCAGAATTTTACTTCTGTACATTATATATGGGGCAGCAACATTTCATAGGTCAAGTTTCTAAGGAAATTTCTAAATCTGACTTCGATGAATTTAGCATTCATGTGAGTCGAAATTTTGAAAACGGAAATCAAAGTGAAATACTAGGATTAATGCATCACAATTTTGGACAGCAACATTTTTCTATTTGGCATCTATTTAAAGATGAAAAAATAAAAATCCTAAAGGAAATTACTAAACGTTCATTAGTACAAGCAGAAAGCACTTTCGCTGATATTTATAATGATAATTATCAGTTGATGAATAGCATGAAGCAAAGCAACTTGCCTATTTCTATTACCTTTTTGGAAGCTGCTCGCTTTGCGCTCAATAAAGACCTTCGTGAAATAATCGAAGCACCAATTATTAACTTATACAAACTAGAAGATCTCATTGCCGACCTAAATAAATGGAAGTTAGAAATTCAAGATTTACCAGAATTTTTATTAGCTGCTACTGAACGTATTTTTTACGAAGTAAAAATGATTGTTCATGGTGGTGGAAGCAAGGAAGATATCAAAGAGTTAATTAAATTGATTGATATACTTTCTGTGCTAGATGGGGAGCTCAATCTTTGGAAAAGCCTTAATGTGTATTATGGCTATTTTCAAAAGCTTGAAGATAGTAAGCAAGGGAAAGCTTGGAAGAAAAGTTATTTGGAATTGGGGGTGAAGATGGGAGTTGTGGTTGATCAATAATTCAATTGTCTTTCAGACGCAATTGTCTAATGACGCAATTGCCCTACGGGGGCAATATCGAATAACTTGCTATTCAATAAATTCAATTCGCTGCGCGGCAATTTAGTTCAAGCCACCAAAGGTCGCCAAGTTGCATGCGGCGCAAGGTCGAATATCGTGTTTACCAATAGATCAATTGCCCGGCGGGCGCAATTGTCTAAAGACGCAATTGTCCTGCGGACGCAAGGTCGAATATCGTACTTTCAACAAATTCAATTGAACCAAACACGTAATATCGTCATTGAATTTATTGCGCCCGCAGGGCAATTGCGCTGCAGACAATTGCGTCGAAGACAATTGTCACACACGTTCTATCGTCATTGAATTTATTGCGCCTGCAGGGCAATTGCGTCAAAGACAATTGCGTCGAAGACAATTGAAAAACTAATCATCAATATCCGGCGCCACCCACTTCTCATAACCCACTGGATTCGCCTTCGCTTGATTCACTGCCTTTCCAGTTCTATTCTTATCACTTACCATCGCAAAGGTCATGATCAGCGCAGTACCGATAATGATAAAAAGTAAGATTCCTGAATTGAACCCGGCTACTTCTAGATGTTTTGGAATTTTGTAGAAAAGTAATATAGTGATCAATCCTCTTGGAGCAATAAAGAGTTGAGGTAAGATATCTCTGCCCAGAAATATTCGAAGAACAACAAAGCGAATGATATAGATCGAAGCTATGATCAGGAGTGCAATCATCGCCACATTCAGATCTGCCAGGGATGATAGTACAATCGTAATTCCAAATATTACAAAAAAGAAAGTACGAACGACAAAGGCCGTTTCCATGGTTACGACATGGAGTCCTTCGTAAATATGCTTTGCGTGTTTATAGTCTAGCCATTTTGCCATAGCTCCTTGGAAAAAAAGCTTCATGTTTGCAATCAGTAAACCAAAAATCAGGATAATAAATAAGGACGACAAGTGCATTAATTTTCCAATTTCATACAGCAATAGTAAGACTGCAATCAGAAGAAAAAGCTTGACGTGGGTTTTTATTCTTTGAAAAATAAGTACTATAACATACGAGGCAACCAATGAAAGTACAATTGTCAAAACAATGTTTCCTGCAAACGCGCCAATGCTTTCGCCTTGACCATCGGCACCCATCTGACCAATCAGAAAGTAAAACATGATAATTCCCAGAATATCGGAAAAGGTAGATTCGTAAATATGAAATTCCTTTTTATGTTCTTTTAGCCCGGAAACCGAAGGAATTATTATAGCAGAAGAAAGAATTGATAAAGGGGTCGCGTATAACCAAGCTGTCCACTTGTCATCTATTTGTGGAACAAAATAGTACAAGATCTCCGCTGCCACCCAAGCCGAACCTATTAACCCTAGCAAAGCGATGAGGAGTGCTTTCAATATGGGTACTAACTTTTCTCTTTTTAATTCCAATTCAAGTGCAGCTTCAAGCACAATCATTATTAGTCCGACGGTACCGAGAATTTCTAATTCGTTTTTAAAAGTCAAATTCTCACCTCCGAAAGCATCAATACCAAAATTTAGTAGTATGCCTAAAACAATCAACATTAGCACGGATGGAATATTTGTCTTCTTAGCGAATTCTCCGAAGAAAAAAGACAAAATAATAATGACCGAAGCCGCAATAATTTTATATTCTGTAGTAAAAACGAATAAAAATTCCATGTTTATTTTTTAGATATTTCGCATTCATATCCCTGTTCTTTGAACAAGGAAAGTAAATCTTTTAAATGACTTTCTTCTTTAACGATCACCCGCGTTTTCACGCCAAGTTCACCGTTTTCTAAATTCAACAAAACAAGTGCATGACTATGATCCAAATAGGGAGCGGTAGCCAAAAGGTCATAAATTTTATCAGAGCTATTTTTTGCTTCTACAGGATCAATCGGTTGAATATTCATATAGTAATAGCCACCTACATCATCTCCACTCATCAGCATAAAATCATCTTGAAACAGACTGGTGTATCCAATAGTACGTAAGCCTTTACTGGTTTTCAACTGAATACCTAATCTATTCATTTCTGTGATAATTCCCTGTGCTTTTCCAACTTGTACTTTTTGACCAACTCGAATTCTGTTCATCAATAAAACAATCCTTCCGTTAAAATAGTTTCTGAGATGATTGAAGCCTACTAGTAGAATAATCGCCATGACCACCCCATTGTAAATAGGGTTGATTAAAATAAAATATCCTGTAATTAACACTAGCGTTACAGGCTCGAAAACTAACATTAGAATTTTAATAACCCCTTGTAAAGTATCGGCGATATGACCCCACTTATTTGCAAGCGGCAATAATCTGCTAGCTAATAGCAACAGGAAGTATATCGCAATAAGTATTAGCGAGGAAGTCACTAAGTTAAACCAAGTAAATTGTGCCATATCAAATCTATCCATTAGCTAAAGACTAAATATTTTTTATGATCAAGCATATATGCCAATTCATTTGCAATACATTCATTTACCACTAAGGTACCGTCCATATTACGAACTAGTATTTTCAAGCTAACCAAACGCTGCAAAGTTGATTTATACTTAGAACGATAAGGGGTACCAAATAATCTACGCAATCTATAATCGGTAGTAATTTTTTGCAACATTATGGCTGACAATAAAACCGAAGCATCCGGAGTTAAAAAATCTGGTAGCGGATAATTAGTTATTTTTTCAAACCTAACATTATCACTATCTATTTCTTCTGTATTGGCTATCCAAAAGTTCAATGCTTCTCCAATATTTCCATATGCAGCCTTATAAACTTTATTTATTTTATCCTGAAGGTCAGCTGGCTGCAAATCTGAACCTAGCTCGTCGATCAATTTTTTATGGGTCGCTCCATGGCGAATCATTATTGCTCTGGCCACTTCTTCTTTGTCCATATGATCCAGGTTTATTTCAGCCTGAAAAAGAAGATCTACTTGATATAAATTCTGTAGATGAGCTTTGAGCCAATTGCTCATGGAAACCACAAAGAAAAAATGTGCGGGAGCATTATCCACAAAATCTCTCAAAGCACGTATATTTTTTCCCAATGGAACTTCATGATTTGTCCATAGTTCCAAATCATCAATCCAGATTAGCGTTTTTTCTCCTTCTGAATGTTTGAAAATAAAATCTAACACTGGGCTAAGCTCATAGTCGGCCATAATTTTTCGACCATGCACTTTTATCAAATTATTTGGAACAATGCGCATAGTGTTCTTTGGGAAATGCATGTTGGAAATTTTTTCTCCAAACAATGATTTTCCTGCCAAGCGATTTCCTGTAAGGAGCACACCACCACGGAATCCCATTTCCCAAGATTTTACTATTTCTTTAAATCGATCTAGTAAATCTTGTCTACCCACCCAAAAAGACTCGCCGATATAGCCTTTAGTTAAAAATATGGAAGCGTATTGATTTTCTTGGATGGTTAGGGATTGACTTTCTATTGCTCGAACAATTTTTTCTGAGGTACTAAGGGTTTCTTCTTTGCGAACATCCTTCCAAACATTTCTAAAAAATCCTACAAACTTTTGGTAAGTATTTTTGAAAAATAATACAACGCCACTTTCCCCAAAGTGAAGATTCTTAAGTGCCGATTGCAAACTAGAAGATAGAAACTCTTGTTTGTTATCATAGGCGTTCACAAAGTGAAAATCTTTATGCAACCGTAGTTTAATTTCTTGTTCTAGTTTTTCGATCTTGGTTACCCATTCTTTGGCGCGAAAGAGGAAATTCTTCAGAGGCTGAATAGATTGTTCTTTATCTCCTTGCAAAGCGATGCTTTCCTTGTCTCCTTTGGCCAAAATACTAGCTCTATTTCTAATATTTATTAAAGCCATTTTTAGTCCCCCTTCCAAATTTTCGGTATGCTCCCAAACCTCATACAGTAAGGGCTGCATTTCTGCTTCAGTCCACTGTTTTACCTTGCGATGAAAGTCAATTTCTTTATTCAAGATATGTCCACCTAATATTCCTACAGGCAAATTGAGCTTACCTTCTAGCGGGGCAAGCTTTTCGTTCATTTCTTGATTATAGGTGCCTAAGTGATCGGGAAGTTTAATTTCATTTTCTAGGTCTTCTAGAAAGACAGCTACTGCTCCTGGTTTTTCTTCCAAGTTATTATCCACATAATCTTTGGCTTTTTGTGCTTTGGCGATAAATTGCTGAAATTCCTTTTGACAAAGCTGTGGTGTATTAGAGATGAGCGTTCTAATTTGTTCAAAGCTTCGATCTATTTCATTGATTCGTTTGTCAATTTGAATTAATTCTTCCGCTTGTTTTCCTAAGGCTTCAAACTGAGGTCGATATACTGGCCAAGGATTATCTTGTAATTCATACCCCTCGTATATTTTATGCAGCGCTTTATCATCTGTCCCAAACGCATTCATTTTTTGGATGAAAAAGGGTCGAATAAACGCTAGTGCTTCATCCAGCGTATTAACAGACTCGTCTTTTTGTAATTGGTATTTTTCAGAATCCACTTGGCCGTTCCGAAATAGTTTTTCAGCCTTCTGATGTTGAACCATCAAATCTCTTAGCAATAGTGCAAATGATTTCATTGCCTCCGTCCATTCAAAACAGATAAAAGCATTTGATAAATTTCTCTCCAGCTGCTCCGGCTCCCATTTTTTCCTTCTTTTACGTATGACCCCTTCTTGATCTAATTCCAAACCGGTCAAAGATTCATATGCCGTGTCGCCAATATTTTCCACTGCATCGGTAGTAAGCAAAAGCATGTCCTTCAATCGCGACAGTCCACTACCTGATTCCCAATCTTCGATCAAATGGCCCCTGTGGACCATTATGCTCTCTAAGTAGGTTGTGATATAAATATTGGATACTTCCATTCGACGTTAAATCAGTTTTTTACGACACTTAGTGCCCAAAATAAGCATACGGCTCACAAAAATGGCGACTTTATTTTAAATCCTTCATAGACAGCTTAAAAAGCCGATTTATGGTAATTGATATTTTTTGGATTTTACTTCAAAAACTATATTTTTTGTGCTTTTTTACTTCATTTTCGCTCAAAATTGAGTGAATTTTTCATTTTTCGTCGCTTTTTAGCGCTTTTCAACTTTTTAGATTTCTACTAAATCTTTGAAAATATCAAAAATTTTAGCCCCAATAGTGATAATAATCCCATGAACCAATCTATAATCCCATGAACCAATCTAATTTTACGTGGAGTAAGAAGCTAAGTTTAGTGTGCCCCGTTATTTGCCCAAAAAAGTAAGGTGACTCTATTCATCTGATGTACTGGCAGATAGCCTGAATTCTTCAAAATTGCCTCAAATTTTAATTTCTTTGGAAGAATCATTGATTTTTTTTGACCAAAACGGACTTATTTGGATAAAAAAGTAAAAAGTCCTTCAAATGGCAATCTGATCAAACATTAGTTTTTTAACAGTAGATGAGCGAAATCATACATTCGTTTAATTGCTTTTTTTGTATGTTTAGTCTTACTGTCTTTTAGCTTCAAGAAACCAACCAAATTAGAATCAAAATAATCGCAATAATAGATTTTGCCGTTGAGGCCCGAAACCATTTATAAATCATTGTTAAGAGGCAATTTATGTTAGAGAAATTGAGGCTATTCCTTCTTGGAAGTGTGCTATTGCTACTCTCCTATTCCATTAACGCTCAGACCGTTATAAAAGGGGAGATATTGGATGCCACCAATAACGATCCGTTAATCGGAGCCACTGTGGTCATCAAAGGAACTTCTGAAGGTACCACCACTGAATGGGACGGAAGCTTTGAACTTTCCACAGACCAGAGTTATCCTATAATTTTGGACATTTCATACATCGGCTATGCCGCCAAAACCTACACAGTAGAATCCAACAAAAGAATGTCTGTCAGTTTGGAGGAAGATGCCGTAGTCATAACAGGAGTTGAAGTAACTGGAAGTAGAATTTCTGATAAGCAAAAAGAATCTCCACTGACAGTAGAGGCTATGGATTTAATAGCCATCAAAGAAACACCTGCCGCTGATTTTTACGATGGATTAGGTTCTCTAAAAGGAGTTGACTTAACAGCAGCAAGTTTAGGATTCAAAGTTGTCAATACTAGAGGTTTTAATAGCACAAGTCCTGTGCGTTCTTTACAGATTATTGATGGAGTAGATAACCAAGCTCCAGGGCTAAACTTTTCACTTGGAAATTTCCTTGGTACTTCTGAATTGGATGTCAATAAGGTAGAATTAGTTGTGGGCGCGAGTTCCGCCTTCTATGGTCCGAATGCCTTTAATGGGGTGATTAGTATGGAGACTCGTGATCCATTTTTTCATGAAGGACTTTCTGCTATGGTGAAAGGAGGGGAAAGAAATATGGTGAAAACTGCGGTTCGTTGGGCTGACGCTGTCAAAAACAAAGAGGATGAAGCTTTGTTCGCCTATAAATTCAATTTTGAATACTTGCGTGCTGATGATTGGGAGGCAGATAACTACGATCCAATAGATGACTCTAGAGTACCTAAAAATAATCCAGGCGGATTCGATGCTGTAAATATTTATGGCGATGAATATCAAAGTTTAAATGACTATTCAGAATTCACATTGGCACAGTATCCAGGCTTAGGTACTGTCTATAGAACTGGATATCGAGAACGAGATTTGGTGGACTATGATACTAGGAATTTGAAAGTTAATGTTGGTTTTTTCCTAAGACTAGATCCTTCCCAGCAAGAGCAATCACCTGAACTATCTTTTAAGTCTAGTTTTGGATCGGGTACTACGGTATATCAAGGTGACAATAGATTTAGTCTTAAAAATATTACTTTTCTTCAGAACGTGTTGGAGTTGAAAAAAAGAAATAAATTTTTCGTCCGAGCCTATAATACACGAACAAATGCAGGGGATTCTTATGATCCTTATTTTACTGCATTGCAATTACAAGAAAGGGCAAAACCAGGACTTCTTTGGAGAAACGACTTTTTTGCTGCTTATACAGACGAACTTAACGAATTTAGAGAAACCACGAACTTCCCTCCTTTAGAGTTTATTTATGACGATAATGGAATCATCATAGGCTCACAGGTCGATCCTGTAAAATATGAAGAATGGTATGAAACCAATCGTCAGGCTATATCAGACAGAAATATCAGCGCACGGGACATTGCAGATTTGGAATCCACCGGTGTTACAATTGAAGATAACACAGATTTTTTCGTTCCTGGGACCGATAGATTCCAAGAGGAGTTTGATGATATCACTGGTCGACTAAGAGGATCTGAAGGGGGTACTAGGTTTTTTGATAATTCTTCTTTGTATCACGTTCATGGAGAATATACCTTTAAACCGACCTGGATGGACAAAATTGTTGTAGGTTCGAATGCAAGATTATATACACCTAAATCAAAAGGAACAGTTTTTCAAGACAGTGCGAACATTGTCATCACAAACCGTGAAGTTGGAGCTTACGGAGGTTTAGAAAAATCATTCTTTGATAGCAAAGTGAAAGCAACTTTTGCTATAAGAGCTGATAAAAACGAAAATTTCAATTTGCTGATTTCACCAGCTGGATCTATAGTATACGCTCCTTCGAAGAACAACTTTTTCAGAGCTTCTTTTTCTTCTGCAATTCGAAACCCAACTCTTGCTGATCAATATTTATATTTAGATGTGGGTCGAGCTGTTCTTTCTGGAAATTTAAATGGCGCGGATAGTCTAGTCACAGTAAGTTCTTTGTTTACTTTCTTCGAAACACAAAAGGAAGATTCTCTAGTATATTTTAATATAGCACCAGTTCAACCAGAACAAGTAAAAACTTTCGAGCTAGGATATCGAACCACGCTTTTCGAAAAACTATATGTTGATGCAGGTTACTATTATAGTATTTATGATAATTTCTTAGGGTTCAATATTGGTGTTGATTTCGAATTTGATTTTGATACTAAATTGACTAAAAAAGCTCAGGCATTTAGATACGCAGCTAATTCAAAGAATCAAGTTACCACCCAAGGAGTATCAATCGGATTGAATTATTATTTACCGAAGAATTTAGCTGTGAGCGGAAACTATTCTTTTAATCAGCTTTTGAAATCCGATGAAAACGATCCAATTATTCCTGCATTCAATACGCCAACACATAAATTCAATTTAGGATTTTCTGGTAGAGACATGAAATTGAATTTTGGTTCAAAAACGCTAAAGCATTTTGGCTTTAGTGTGAACTATAAATGGATAGAAGGGTTCCTCTTTGAAGGATCTCCGCAATTCACCGGTTTCATCCCAACTTATGATTTGTTAGATGCACAGATCAACTTTAGAATTCCAAAGCTTGACACTACCTTAAAGATTGGAGCTTCCAATATTTTAAACAATAAAAGCTTCCAAACTTTTGGAGGACCTAGAATTGGAAGACTGGCTTATATCACGCTGACTTACGACGGAAAAAAGAAATAAAATCACAATATTTAACTCATAATCAAACTTATATTTATGCGAAATTTTAACAAAAATATCATTTTAATTTGCTGCATGCTTTTCAGTGCGGCGGCCTTTGCGCAGGTGGATAGGTATCTGAAGCCAGTATTTGACGATGTAAAAGTTACGCCAAACGTAGTATACGGACAAAATACCACATTGCTGTTTACAGCTACTCAAGGACCAGTTAAGCAACCATTGTTGATGGATGTTTACGAACCAATGGCTGACCCGAACACTTCTAGACCTTTGGTAATCTTAATGCACACAGGAAACTTCTTACCAAGAATTGTCAATGGTTCAATTCAAGGAACACGTCAGGACAGTTCTGCTGTAGAGATTTCTACTCGATTAGCTAAGATGGGATATGTTGTCGCCTCGATCGATTACAGACTAGGATGGAATCCTGCTGTTCCTTCTCAACCATTAAGAGCTCTTGGACTTATTCAGGCAGCTTATAGAGGAATTCAAGATGGCCGTACGGCAGTAAGATACTTTAGAGCAGATGCCGATGGTGCAAACACCTTTCAAATTAATTCTGATCGTATAGCAATTTGGGGTAATGGTACGGGAGGATATATTGGTCTAGGAATGGCAACGCTAGATAACTATAATGAAATTTTGATGACAGAAATGCCACAAGGAAAATTCTTCTTTGACCATGACAATGATGCTGGAACTCCTGATATTCCAATGGTACTTCCTGATTACCATGGTGATATAGAAGGTAAAGATTTAGTGATTGCACCAGCTGATGGTTTTGGATTTTCAGCTGGCGATACTTCTAACTTTTCTAATCACGCGGCATACTCTTCTGATGTTGATCTAGTATTAAACGTTGGAGGGGCTCTTGGAGATATCGCATGGTTGGACGAAAATACTCCTCCAATCATTAGTTACCACCACTACAAAGATCCATTTGCTCCATACGAAAGTCGAGTACTAACAGTACCTGGAACACTAGATAATATCGTAGAAGTTCAGGGGTCAAAGACTATTGCTGAGAAGCAAAATACGCTTGGAAATAATGATGTTTTTGTAAATGCAAATACCAGTGACGTATGGACAGATGCGGCAAAAGCGAATTCCACAGTTGCGGGTCATGATTTCATGGAAGCGCTATACCCAATGGTAAGTGATACAAATGTGGTTGGATTTATTGAAGGTGTAGTAATTGACTGGTGGGATCCAAATGCAATTGCACCGGATGTAACTAATCCAAATGGTCTACCTTGGAATCAACTACCAAATACCCTAGCAGATCCAACTGGTAATACCTCTTTCCACCTATCTGGAATAGCTCAAAACTTTGGAATGTCTGCAGATAAAGCCAGAACCAACATTGATACTATTATAGGATTTTTCGCTCCGAGAGCCTATGTAGCGATGGATCTAGGCTTAGTAAATACAAACGACCTTACTGCCGAAGATGTAAACCTAGCAGTTGCTCCGAACCCAGCATCATCGTATGCAATACTTTCTTCTAACGTAGATTCTCCAATGAGAGATATCAAGCTATATGATTTGAGCGGAAGATTATTGGATCACTACGATGCGGTAAATAATCATCAATTTATGATTCACAGAAGAGATAATATTACCGGCATGTATGTTGTGCAGATCACCTTCGACGAAGGAGTTGTTTCGAAAAAATTACTATTTAATTAGTGAAGATATTTTAAGACAAAATCAAACAAATACTAGGAGGGCCGCAACGAAAGTTGTGGCTCTTTTTTATTGGGCTTACTTGCCATTCTTCCTTTCCTTGGCACAAGTATTTGATCAATACGCCACAGCATATAAAGTTATTTTCCTACAAGCCGTTTGCTTGTGTCATATGGACGATCGAAAGTGCATAAGTAGCCACGAATTTCACAAATTAGCACGAAGTCGAATAACGTATCAAAAATATTTATTTTCACGAAGCTTGCTTCGCAATCAACTAATTAGCACGAATTGATACTTGTCGATTATCGAATTCAATATAGTTCAATCGTCCAAGGTCGATAAGTGTCTGCAACACTAGATCCTATAGCCCAGAATTAAGAACCAAAATAAGGGAAGGCGATTAAGTCAGTATTTCTGTGCTAAGAAAAGGTCATAATCGCCAGATTAGGTTGGGGGAAAATGTTTAACTTTCTATAGAATCTCAGATTGGCTGGGCGCAAACCAAACCAAAGTCGCAACAAAAATCATTAAACTTAGAAAGTTGATAATAAATTATCTTTGCAAGACATTAGAATAGAAACACTATATAAATGAAGCGTTTTACGCTCCTGCTTTTTCTCTTTATTACTATCTTCCAGCTTCATGCTCAAACTTACTTTGGGCAAGTGGTTGACCTATCAAAAGCTCCAGTGGCCTTCGCCACCATCCTCATCGACGCTGATCCCAGCCGAGGTTTCATTGCTGACATCGATGGTAAGTTAGGATTTTAGTTTAAAGGCTATTTCTCCTTGATTATCTTGGAACATTTATAAACTTCTAACAATTATGAAACCATTACAAATCCACTTCAATAAAAAAAGTGTCAGCTTTTAAGGTGATACTATTACCATTTAAACTTCTTGCTCCGTCAAAAGAGCACTTCATGCAACCATCTACTTCAAATCTATTTAAAGTAAATTCTATTACATCCAAGTCACTTGATGTCAAAGGATCGCTAAGTAAAAATTCCATTGTTTCGTTTGGACAATTATTCTTCCAAGTTCCTTGAAAGTTTAAACTAAGCGAATCAAATTCCAATTGAACCCCTTTAATCAGTCCTGGAACTGGCGCATTTTCCTGATAATTAAATAATTCTTCTTTATATCTATCATTTACGTTTTCTCCATTCTCATACAAATTCAATACAAAAATATTAGTGTCTTCAAAAACACATGGCTCTTTACAAGAAAATATGGAAAGGCAAGAAAACAATAAAAATAATCTCATTTGATACATTTCTTTTTAAACAGCGATTTTAATTTATTATTGCAATATTCTAAATAATTAGCAATCTCTTGGTTAATCAATGCCTTCAATAAATTTATAATAAATTACCTTTGCAAGACATTAGACTAGAAACACTATATAAATGAAGCGTTTTACGCTCCTGCTTTTTCTCTTAACGTCTACCTTCCAGCTTCATGCTCAAACTTACTTTGGGCAAGTGGTTGACCTATCAAAAGCTCCAGTGGCCTTCGCCACCATCCTCATCGACGCTGATCCCAGTCGGGGTATCATTGCTGACATCGATGGTAAGTTAGGAATTTAGTTTAAAGGCTATTTCTCCTTGATAATCTTCGAACATTGATAAACTTCTTATTAATGAGTAACTTGGAACTAAAATAGCGGTAAAGTCGTTGATATTAATATGAAATCTGAAAGAACTAAATATCTGTCATATATCGAAGAAACAAAGAAGCATCACTCGATGCTTGGTGAGGTTGCGAAACTATCTTCTAGTTTGGCAATCAAGAAAAATAGAAAAAACTCGGTAGCAATAACATTTTTAGAAGGAGAAGAAATCATAAAAATAGATGCTGAAGGAAATAGAATAGTATTGGGTTCAATCGAGATGAATAGAAGAAAAGTTAAAATTGGTGAGACGGAAAAATTCCAAAAGAAATAGACTTCGAATATTTGCTGGACCAAATGGTTCAGGAAAGTCAACAATTCTAGAACAAATAGATTTTCGTTTTGATATTGGATATTATATCAACGCTGATGAAATTGAGAAAATCTTAAAATCAGAAGGCAAAATTGGATTGTCTGATTTTGGAATTGAAAAATTCAGTAAAAGTAAATTTGATAGAATTGTAAAATCTCATTCAATCGTTAAAAAAGCGAATGATGAAGGATATAAAATAGACTTAATCCTTAAAGGAAATACAATTGTGAATCCCAATAAAGAATCCCACTCATACGAAGCTGCCTTTTTGGCTGACGTTTTGAGAAAAGAACTAATGGAAAGCGGAAAGAAAATAACATTTGAAACAGTCATGTCTCATCCTTCCAAAATCAAGTTCCTTAAACAAGCCAAACGAAGAGGATATAAAGTGTATTTATATTTTGTATCAACAGAATCACCAATAATAAATATTAACAGAGTAGAGCAACGTGTAATACTAGGAGGACACCCTGTAAGGGAAGACAAAATTGAAAGCAGATATTACAAATCTTTAAAATTACTCAAAGAGGCTATTAAAGTTGCTTATAGATCATTTATATTCGATAACTCTGGAATGGAAAATAAATTAATTCTAGAAATATTCAAAGGCGAGAAAATCACTTTCCATCAATCTGAAATTCCCAAGTGGATTGAAAAGTATGTTTTGAAGTAAGAATAATTTCGGACAACAAACCTTGATCACTACCATGCCCAACAAGCTTTAATGACAGCAAAACTAAACCGATACTATTGCTTAGTTAATCAGTCAAATCCAATTCCTTCAATAAATTCATAATAAATTACCTTTGCAAGACATTAGAATAGAAACACTATATAAATGAAGCGTTTTACGCTCCTGCTTTTTCTCTTTACTACTATCTTCCAGCTTCATGCTCAAACTTACTTTGGGCAAGTGGTTGACCTATCAAAAGCTCCCGTGGCCTTCGCCACCATCCTCATCGATGCGGATCCCAGCCGAGGTTTCATTGCTGACATCGATGGTAAGTTTGAATTTCAAATTAAAAAAGACTTCAACTTTTTACAATGCTCAGCCATCGGATATGAGACTATGACCTTGGAAAAGAGCAAATTTCAAAATGCTCGATACATTAAAATCACTTTGGTTGAGAAAGCCTATGACCTAAGCCAAGCTGTCGTGATCGCAGGGGAGAATCCAGCGCATAAAATTATCCGTAGAGCTGTGGCAAATAAAAAGCTAAATAATCCACAGCAATTGGAAGCCTATACTTGTAAAGTGTACAATAAATTAGTCGGAGATTTTTTCAAGCCATCCTTAAAAAGAGATAGCATTCCCCCTAAAGGAAAAATACGAACCAAGTTGGATTCGATGTTCAATTCGAGGTCTGAATTTTTACTTGGACTGAATCAGGACAAGCATATGTTTCTGATGGAGAGTTCCATAAATCGGAAATTCAAAGCGCCTAGGCATCTTATAGAAACGATAGAATTGAATAGAATTTCAGGAATAAGTTCTCCCACTTTTTCTGCCGTCATTCATAGTTTACAACCTTTTTCATTTTATGATAACCATGTAGAAATATTGGATAAGAATTTCTTGAACCCTATATCTCCTCAAAGTGAGGACCAGTATTTTTTCAACTTAGTAGACACCATATTTCAAGGAACCGATAGTATTTATATTATCACCTTCACGCCAAAAAAAGGAAAAATATTTGATGGCCTGGAAGGTATCTTGCACATTCATTCAGATAAGTATGCACTGCAATTGATAAAGGCCGAACCTTCCAAACCTGGGGCGATGAAACTTGGATTGGAACAATTGTACGACCGAATAGATGGCCAGTGGTTTCCTATCCAGCTGAACATAACAATAACAGCGGATAAATATCCTTCTCCTTATCTAGGAACAAATTTCTCTGGCAAATCCTATATCAGCAATGTGCACATCAATCCCAAGTTAAAAGCCAAAGATTTCCCTTTGGATGGAATGGAGTTGTCCCCCAATTCCAATACAAGGACAGATAGTATTTGGGAACCGATCCGAACAGTTCCGTTGGATAAAAAAGAACAACTCACCTACACTTGGCTCGACAGCATAGGTGCTGAAAACAATATAGACCGAAGACTAAAGTGGTTCGATGCTTTAATGCAGGGAAAATATCGTCTTGGTTTTGTGGATTGGGATATATTCAAATCCATCAAGAGCAATCAGGTTGAAGGATTTAGGCCAGGCCTTAGATTGGTGACCAACGATAAAATTTCAAAGCGCATACAACTTGGCGCTTACGGGGGATATGGATTCGGAGATAAAAAATGGAAATATAATGCAGATCTCAATTGGGATGTTTTTCCTAGACGAGAAGGGAAGCTCAAAGTCTTTTACAATAATGATGTGTTAGAACCCGCTCGATTCGAGTTAGATCAACCTGGGGAATTACTCACCTCCAGGCTATACGCCGCACGTCTTGATTACATTGAAAATTACGGGGCTAGTTTTGAGACCTATTTCTTACCTTATACGTATGGTTCTATTCATTTCGAAAAACAACTTTTTCAACCTAACTACGATTATTATTTCCAAACAGACGACGGAATCAATCGAAATAGTTTTAGGTATACGGAGTTAGGGCTTCAACTTAGATTCGCATTTGCAGAACGATTCACAGAAATGTTTGGTACACGCATGCGCACCTCTAGTGCTTATCCGAGTATACATGTAGACATAAGGAAGGGGATAAAAAAATGGCAGGGACAATATGACTATTTACAAATCAGGTCTGCTATAGAAGGCAGTTTTCAACTTAGAAAATTAGGGGAAAGTTCTTTTGCGATTGTTGCTGGATGGATTGATAATCCTGCGCCAATTACAAAGTTATTTGCCACTCCGGGTCTAAGTAATGAATTTGCCTTTTTGGTTGATGAGCCAGGATTCAGAACCATGCTTCCTTATGAATTCCTTTCGGATAAATATGTTTTTCTTTTTTTCCATCAGGATTTAGGCACCTTGCTTAATGTTCATAAATTCTTTCGTCCTACTTTTAGTATAGAGCAAAACATGGGTTGGGGGAATTTATCTAATGCTGATCGCCATCGGGATACTACTTTTGATACTATAGCAGAAGGGTATTTTGAAACGGGCGTATTGATTGAGCATTTGTTGAGTATGAATTATTTTAGTTTGGGGCAGCTTGGCTTGGGGGTTGGGTGCTGGTATCGGTATGGGGCGAATGCTTTTTCGGAGCCGCTTGATAATTTTAGTATTAAGATGACTTTGAATTTTGATTTTCTTTAAAACGCAAGCTATTTTTTAGCCACGAATTACACC
>CALGJW010000489.1 GCA_937930025.1 uncultured Saprospiraceae bacterium
CCCTGTGCCATGACTCAGCTTTTTCTGGAGGGAACAGAAAACTGAAACTGTGCACGATTTTTGGGT
The DNA here is from genome assembly GCA_937930025.1 of uncultured Saprospiraceae bacterium. Classification (GTDB taxonomy): domain Bacteria; phylum Bacteroidota; class Bacteroidia; order Chitinophagales; family Saprospiraceae; genus JABDJM01. The sequence goes on from CALGJW010000489.1 coordinate 67, forward strand.
AAGGAGACCACTAAATGAAAGACTAGAATACATTTTTAGGTGATGGACATAGTCTCTAGATATTTTTATAACCCAAACATTAAGCATGCTACAGCATAGCCATACAATTGAAATTATATCTTATAAGCTTGTAAACATTATAAATAACTCTTCAATGCATATTTTTATTGTTGTTCTGAAAAAAAAATCCTTAACAGAACAAAGATATAATGACCAATTAAGTTCTGAACAATTTTTACTATGCGGAAAGGTCTTTGGCCCAGACAAAAGCGAAGTACTTATCGGAGCAAATGTAGTCGCTTATGATGATGATGATGATGATGATGATGATGATGATGATGATGATGATGATGATGATGGGAAATTTATCGCAGGTACATCAACTGACTTTGACGGAATTTATAAACTCCGTTTGGACAAAAAAATAAATAGTAAAAACCTAAGTATAGAAATAAGTTATATCGGATATACTTCTAAATACGAAGAAGTTGATTTCCAAACACCGAATGCAGATTTTGTCCTAGATGATAAAGGCGTAATGTTGGGAGAAATGATTATTGGAGTTACTGCAATATCTAAAAGACAAAAAACAAAAGTAGAACGAAAGCCGGCTTTAATTGGAGTGGTTCTCGAAAAAGGTAGTAAGGAAAAATTAATCGGAGCTAACCTTACTATAATTGATAAAAAAGGGAAGTTTATTAAAGGTGTGAACTCAGATCACGAAGGGAATTTTAAAATTGATTTATCACAAGTTTCCTTTCCATCTGAGTACTTATTAGAAGTTTCTTATATCGGATACGAATCTCAAATCTTTCCCTTAACTAATTTAAAAATTAATCGGAAGCAAAAAATTCAATTATCTAAAGGCATCAATTTGCCAGAAGTAGTTGTTAGTTGTAACTCTATAAGGAATAGATCATCGGTAACGATGGGCGCGATTTCAATAGTGAGGAGTGTTGATTCTGCTAAAGATGAATCCAAACGTATATCAACCAATAAGAAAACTCCAATAGTTGTAAATAAAAACGATTTTGTCTGTTTCCCGAATCCATTTTTAAGAACAACTAACTTGAAATTTAACTGGTCAAAATCAGAATATATGTTTTTGAGGTTGTCGAGTATGGATGGTAGAATGGTATTTGAAAAACGCATTTTGACCGTGGCTGGTGAAAACGCATTCCAAATCAATACTGAAGATCTTGGAATGGCAGGAGGAATGTATATTATACTTTTAGAATCAATGGATGGAATTGTTATTTCGATGCCTTTGATTAAAGTTGATCATTAATTTCACCTTTAACAAGCGAAGAGCACATCAGTCATTGACTTTCCCAACCGATTGGTATATACGCCTCAATTTATTTTCGACATTGCGCCATCAAGCAATTGCCGCGTAGAGAACCCGCCTGACTGAAGTCAATTCAGACTGGTTGAACTATATGGAAACCAAGTTATTCGACACGAACCGAATTCGTGGAAATTAGTCGATTGCGAAGCAAGCTTCGTGAAAATAAATACGTTCGATGCGTTATTCGACTTTGTGAAAATTTGTGAAAATTCGTGGCTACCCATGCAAGCTATTCGACTCACCCGGTATTCGACAATGCCACTAAGTCAATTGCACCGGCGATATTTGCGCCATCAAGCAATTGCCGCGTAGAGAACCCGCCTGACTGAAGTCAATTCAAACTGGTTGAACTATATGGAAACCAAGTTATTCGACACGTACCGAATTCGTGAAAATTAGCAATTGCGCAGCAATAAATTCGTGAAAATTATTGCGTATCACATACACGTTGGATTCGTGAAAATTTGTGTAATTAGTTGCTACTTAAGCAAGCTATACGAAATTGCGCCGTCAGGTAATTGCCGCGTAGCGAATTGCGCCCACAACGCAACTGAACTTATTACCCAAAGGCCGCTTGCCAAGCCAAGACACCTCCTTCCAAATTGCGTACATTCTGAAATCCAGCTTGCATCATCAATTGCTTCGCCATTCCTGATCGAGCACCTGATCGACAATGAACTACTACCTCTTTGTCCTTGGCATCTTCAAATTCATCTAGCTTATTGCCAATCTCTCCAAGCGGAATTAATTGCGCACCAAGATTGAATTCTTCGTATTCATATCCTTCTCGAACATCGATAAATACGAACTCCTCCTTGTTGTCTAATTTTTGCTTTAATTCTTGAACGGTAATATCCATTGTATCTAAGTTGGTTTAATATTGCCTGCAAAGTTAATGAAGGATTTCAATTTTTTGTACCCCACTCATTCCATTTGAATTATCAGTCACTTGTAAATAATAGACCCCATTACTTAGCCCTTCTACTGGAATGATTTGAGCCAATTTTCCTTGCTGAAGCACGCGGCCAAAAAGATCGTAAATATGAAAGTCAAATTCACCTGAAATTGTTTTTATATACAGCGATTCATTGGCAGGATTAGGAAAAACTTCGAAAGAAAGACTGGCAGATGGATTATCTGTTCTCGTGGCAGGTGCAATTCCCGAACCGAAAACTGATCGCATTAGATAAGCCCCAGGTAAAAACTGTTGATTCCAGCTAGAACTACTGGTATTGAAAAACCATTGCTTATCTTGATATTCTGTATTGTTCAAATCAAAACCCACGAATAAGACATCTGGATCTTCCCCTTTGTCAAGCACTATATAGTATATACCACCGTCAAGTCCAACTGGATCAGGCAAGCCGTTTTCATCTACAAATCTGTATTGTGTAAAACCAGCGATACTTGGTTTAAGTGCATCCGGGAATATTACTTCCAAGGTATTCGATTCAAAAATAGGAGCATTGTTGATATCATCCTTGATTACTTTTATAGTAAACTCGCCTCCTGAACTTTGACCAAAATGCGGAAAGTAAATCTGAATACCTTTTAAACTGTCAGGAGTATAGAGTTCTATCTCATGGGCTATTCTGGAAGCACCGTTGTTTTCCATTCGGATGGTGATTTCTGCAGTTCCATCATCAAAGCCATAAAAGTCATCTAAGTAATGCGTTCTTCTGACCGTATTATTGGCTTTGGTCGCAGGAAAAGTGTTTCCGAATTCTTCGTTTACATCGAAATCATATTCGGTTTCCAGTACTAATCTGTCAGCGGAAAAATCTATTTGATCTGGAATCACTTGCCCTAAGTCAAAAGAAAGGGAAGAAGAAAATCTAGCAATCGGATCAAACGCGGGTTTATCAATTAAAACAGGATCAATAAAGGTGGGATCTTGGAAAAAAGTAATTTGGTTTTCCTTATCACTTATGGTTAAGGTATTAAAATTCGTTATTGATCTTTCTACAGGAAAGTGATTGAATAATTCAAATTCCATGCTTCCTCTAAATATGCTAGCGGCGATTGCTTCAAACTGCTTGAAAGGAATATGCTCATAATCATTTAATAAACTTGAGGGAGGCAGCGTAAATGCGACATCGGGATGAGAAGGAGGATTATCAACAAATTTATTTTCCAAACGCACATAATCCAAATGCCAAGTATACTGAATGCCTGTTCCTTTGCAATGATTGATAAATCTAAATTGAAAATTATCATGGAACCAACTTTGATCATCCAATGGAACAGAATAGAAATCAAACCCAATTTGTTCTAGTAGGCCAGGGTTACTACTGGGACCATCCCATTTTTCTACCTGTATCCATTCTTCCGCATTGTTCTTAAATTCTAAGGTGATAGAATCTTCCATGCGAGGAGGATAACCTTTCCCTTTTGGGGAAAGAAAGAAAGATAAATTGACATCTTGACCAGCATTGTTACCGCTAAGATCGATATAAGTAGAAGTCAGAAAATCTGCCTGTCCAAATTGAGGACCATAGGGTGTTCCCCTTTCATTCATTCCATCAAAAGTTGCCACACCGATTGAGGGAGGATCTACTCCTAATGTATTGTTGACCCAGATTCTGTCGTCCAACCAAAGTGTTGGATTCGGATACGGACCTTCATTTGAAAAGTCATCAAAGAAAGGAGGTACGATTGATGGTGGAGCTAAAATTTCCAAGGGTATCTGATAGGTATCGCAAATGCAATTTTCATCGCACACCTCAATACATAAGGTATCCTGTGTTCCAAATCTTTGTGAAAAATAATTGAAACAAGTATCATTTAATGCACCAATATTTCCCAGGGTAAGATCATTGCAGGATAAGTTCGTATAGGAAATTTCTTCTCCGGGCAGATCAATATTTGGGATACAGATATTAACAAAGCTGTCTGGCTCCACAATAACTTGATTCATTTGAGTGGATTGATTCGCCCGACGAATAAGTATAGGGAATTCCAAAATTTTGGTTCCACCAAGTACATCAAGTTCTACTGTCAACGTATCAGAATGATCTGTTATAATTCCTGCATTTGCTGAATAAGTTATGCAAAAGTCTTCTTGATCTAGCGGGCCGACTGTTCCTGATATCAAGTCGTCACAATTAAGACAGGAGATTTTTTCTAAGGCATCAAAAACAAATCGATCAATGCAAAAGGTTTTTGTTGTTCCACTAACAACATACACCTCACTTCCAGAGACATATAATTCTTTATCTAAATCATCACAATTGGAAACCATGAAATGCATGATGGGCTGGCTTGTTACATTTTGGCCATTCCATTTTTTACTAAATGCTTCTTCTACGGCTGAATTAGTCGTAAGCGGGCTAAAAATGCTTTGTGCACTAGAAATGGAAAAAATAATGACAGAGAGAAAAACAGTGAGTAATGTCTTCATTGTGTGTTGTGTAATGACGTGTTATACACTAGGAAAAACGAATATTTGGGGCTAATGTTGCTAGAATACTATTGATCTGAGTAATCGTCACCTCCTTTGCAATTTTTAGGGAGTCTGGCCACTAATTCTAGGTCTATGGTACCACCAATATCCATTTTTTTACCAGGGGAAAAGCTTGGATTCTGACTCAAAACATAAGCAAATTGTGGGTCATTAACCTTTGGGCCAATAGTTGAATTTCCTACTTTTAGCCCATAATTTTCAATTAGGAATTTGGCCGCGTCGTAGTTCTTACAAATCAGATTGGGAACATCTACCACTCCTCCTCCTCGATCGGTTACCACAAAATCAAGTGTAGATCCCATTGGCACTTTATAACCTTCTTTCAACTTGTCTGTGATATTTTCTCCATCAAACCGAATCTCCAGGATCGTATTTTTTTGGAGCTTAATGCTATACTTACGATCTACTATTTTTGGAGTAACACCTAGGCGTTCTAATTTTCTTGAGTATTGTCTAAAATCATCATTACCACCAACCAAATCAGGAATCTTGACCAGGTCGGGAATATTCTTTGTAATCGTAATGTAGATTTTTCTATTCTCTTTTACTTTGAATCCTGGAGGTGGATCCTGCACTAATACTCTATGCGCTTGCTGATTTAGCAAAAAAACTGAATCCGAGATGACCAGCTGAAAACTTCCTTTTTCTGCTAAATCATTTGCTTCGTCATAATCCATTTGTATAAAATCAGGGACTTTAAGCGCCTGCCCATGATTTGTGTACCAATTCAACCAAATTTTGGTGATAAAAATTCCAAGAAAGGCCAAAACCAGAAAAAGCCCAAAGTTTTTCAGAAAGATCGGACTCTTTATAAATAGCCACGTTTCTCGAGCGGCAGCCAATAGTACAGTCTTTACTTTTTCCAGAATAGTCTTTTTTATGCTTATATGAATAGGATTATCCTAATTCAGGTCCGCAAGATAAGGATTCAGTATAATATGTATATAACCTCGAGGCAAGCATTTACATTTGTCACGTGAATAAAGAGATTTTAAAACTGGCAATACCGAATGTATTGAGCAATATCTCGATTCCTTTGCTTAGTACCGTGGATACAGCCTT
>CALGJW010000490.1 GCA_937930025.1 uncultured Saprospiraceae bacterium
AGAGAATATAATTTTTTCCAAGCCATGCCGGCTGGTGTAAAAATGGGTGTTGAATTTTTAACTGGCCAAGCGAAAGCTTATGGAAAGATGGCAAGCGGAGAAATCAAGGCGTCAGAATCCTTAGGTGGTTTCCGAGCTTTCGCAGGTCTATTTGGTACCGAATGGATCTGGCAAAGATTCTGGCAACGTACTGCGATGATTTCATTAATATTAGCATTTATGAATTTATTGCCGATTCCTGCATTGGATGGTGGCCATGTGATGTTCCTATTATATGAAGTTGTTACCGGTCGAAAGCCTAGTGATAAATTCATGGAGTATGCGACATTGATTGGATTTGTGTTTGTGATTTCGTTGGTGTTGTATGCGAATTGGTTGGATTGGTTTGGGTAAACTCTAGGTGCTGGTCGCTAAGTGCTGGGGACGAATATTCGGTGAGGGGATTCCAATTGCCTTCGGCGCAATTAGTTCAATCGCTTCGCGGCAATTGCCTTCGGCACAAGGTCGAAAATCAGTGAATCGATTTTCAATTGTTTGCGACGCAATTAGTTCAATGTCGAATTACTGGCGAAACGAATTTTCAATTCCCGCGGCGCAATGTCGAATAACGCTATATCACTATTTTCATGCTACATATAAACTTCATTACGTTTTCCTAAATGAAATATTTTGAAATATTTGGATTGAAGCCATCCTTTCATTTGGATGAGAGTGAATTGCGAAAGCAATTTTTGGTGAACAGTAAAAAGTATCATCCGGATTTTCATACGTTAGAATCTGAAGAAGCTCAGGAGAAAATATTGGCCTTGAGCAGTCTTAATAATGAAGCCTATAAAGTCTTGAAAGATAAGGTGAAGCGAATGGCTTACATACTTTCTGAAAAAGGCTTGATAGGAGAAGGGGTGAAAAACGATTTGGATCAATCCTTCTTGATGGAGATGATGGAGATCAATGAAGGGATGATGGAATTGGAATTTGATTACGATGAAGGGGCGGCAAGAAAAGTAATTGAAGAAATAGATGATTTGGAAAAAAATTGGTTAGGCAAAGCCCTTCCCGCCATAAAAGCGCATGATCTTGACCCCGATGGGCATAAAGATTATGAGGAGATTAAAAACTTCCATTTGAAACGCAAATATTTGTTGCGGATAAGGGAAAATTTGGATAGATTTGCGGGCCGTTAGTAAGAAATGTCTTGCTGGTGGATGAAAGATGTACTTCTGCCCCTGTGGCGGAACTGGTAGACGCGCTGGATTCAAAATCCAGTTTCTTCGGAAGTGGGGGTTCGATTCCCCCCGGGGGTACAATTAAGCTCAGTCATTTGACTGGGCTTTTTTTATTGGTAGGATTTAGTGTTGGGGAAATCGAACCCCCACGCTAGGCAAGCAAGCCCAACCGCTTTCGCGGGGCACTTCCTCAACGCACTGTCGTACGTTGGCCTCCGGCATCGGTCGTGCATCCCCGGGGGTACAATTAAGCTCAGTCGTTTGACTGGGCTTTTTTTTTGGATTTGGAATTGCTACATTTTTCTATCTTTAGAAAGGTCTATACATTCCCACAGCAAACTTCCAGATCCATAATTTGTAAAATTTCGTTTGCTGACAATGCACGGTTGTAAATCATAACCTCATCTATGAATCCATTTAGATTTTTTCCAATTACCAATTCACTATAAACTTTAGAATCTATATTCGAACACCAGAGATTACCATCAGCACTAGCCTTCAAAACTCCATTGTAGTATATCTTATAACTATCTCCGTTTTTTACTGCTGCTATGTGATTCCATTTTTCGCTTAAAGAATTAGTAATTTCTTGGCATGTTGGATTATTAGGATCCTCTACACTTTGCCAAACAACATTATTCTCCATAAACAAAGCTTGTCTACAATCATACAATCCCACAGACCATTCGCCTCTTTTTTCAGGACACTCGTTTATTACACCCTTTTGGATTAATATTTCATATTTATTTGGTTCTCTATCTTTGTCCTTACCAAAATACCACATGGAAATTGAAAAATTTTGCAATCCGGCTAATACAGTGGAATCAGCTGCTTTTAGATATTTGGTTTTTAAATTAGAATCTTCAAAGCTCATCGCGCAATCTTTATTTCCAAATCTATCCACAACTGGGGATAAAATTCCTCCTACATGCTCTAAATTAAAGTCTGATCCTGATTCATCAGTCACATCACCTTGAATAAAGGGGTAGTATGCTACTAATCCTGACTTTAGTTCTGATGGAACGCATTCTAAGGGTATTTCTTCTTTGCAACTTAGAAGGACAATAATAGAAAAGGAAAGCATACATGTTAAAAATTTCATATTAAGTATCCTATTCTAACAAACTATATGTAAAACAATATTAAAATGTAAAGACCTTTGTTAGACTGTTACATCCACTTATTTGCACAACAGTGGTTTTTGTAAAGCGAAATTCAATCAAGGGTAAAATAAAAACGAAGGAATAACAAAAGTATTTTACTTAACATCTGGCAAATTCCATTGCTAAATGCTGCTTGTTTCCAAGTACGATCAGTTTTGGTTCCTACTGAATTCCTATACACTCCGATTTTCGACCCCAATGAATTAATCAGCTCAAAGTTTTTACATAAACTAGTTAACGTCAATGACAATTTAACAGAAATAAAAGAAGGATTTGGAAAAATCGTAATTCCATCTTCTACTTCATCCAGAGGTTTTAAACGGTTTCCCCCTTTATCTGAATCATCCCCTGTATCACTGGAAGGACCAAAATGTATTCTGGTAAAATTGGAACTGCCCTGAAGCCAGAATTTATTGGCGTGATAGATGAAACATATTTTTTATCTGCTCCAAATCTTATTCAAACTTTAATATGCCACAACAAATATCGATCTATCGATCACTTAAAATTATCAATCAATCACTTCCAAAACCTATAACACCTCAGTTACGCATCAACTTTTTAACATATAATTTATAATAAAGTGATATCAAAACTAAAGACACAGTTTTTTTGAAAAAGCTTATGATTTAAATGGGTTGGACTTCTATTAGAATGAATTTTCAACGTCACAAAAGCAAAAGAGTTCTATTGACTAAAATAGGGTCAATTATGACTTAGACTTTATCGGTATTTATTTTGTAAGTAGTTGACTGTCCATGGTTTATTTTTTTGATAAACCTGAATGATCATATTAAAAAAAACTTAGATGCGCCCGAATTACACAAAACTATTTTCCTTTCTGGGAACTCTTTTTCTTCTGCTAAATCTAGCAGAAGCGAAAAGTACAGAACCCAAAAATTCCTCGGAAAATGCTGAAGAAATCAGCTATTTTTTAGGAGATAACAACATTCTCTACTTTCTATGCGATAACGGAGATCGGCTTTATGATTTTAATCGTACA